>CALBGD010000126.1 GCA_937893735.1 uncultured Clostridia bacterium
GGGTCGAAGCTTATTCATGGCTATATGCTATAAATACATTCTTTAATAAATACAGAGAAACCTGTGGGTTGGCTGCTGTTCCTGAAGCAGAATTCAGAGCATATATCGAATCGCGCTTAAAGGAGGCCGCACATCAGTTAATGGTAGACCACCCGGATTACAGATTCTGCAGTGCAATATCTGACAATCATCACAAGTTCCAGAATAAGTCAGATAATAAGCCGCTAAATACAAATAGCTGGGGTTATTGTACGGAAAAGTACTTTTTTGTGGAGAACGGGAAGATGGACGCTGTTTTGAACACGGCAGACATCTCCTTTGCTGATCGCAATAACCTGTTAAAGATGCTGATGAACAGAGGCATCCTCGTTCCGGACAAAAGCCGAGGGTATAAATCTCGGATTACAGTCGGTACAACTTATTATGGCTATCGAATACATAAGGACTTACTGGCAGCTTTCATAGGTGAGGTCAATAGCGATATTGCCTGTGGTTCTGATGATATGTCAACTGATTTTATGGAGGAATAAGAAATGAAAAATGATACTTTAGCAACCATAAACAGCATACGCAAGAAGCAAGCAAAGATGCAGCGTAAAATCGACAGACTGGATCTCGTTTCCACTGTTGCCAGGGAGCAGGGCATCGAAGACGAGAGTGATTTTTCCGAGTGGTCGAATATTGAGCTGCCATCTATCAATGCCAGGCTTGATGGTTTATACGTCTTAGCCATGAAAGGGTCTAAAGAAGCCCTGGAGTGGCTTTATGATGAGGCATATGGGGAAAGCAGAACCGGTATACCGGGCAAATACCTGGATGATTCCCGGCATCTGGCTCAAAAATACCTTATGATGGTTACTTCACGCAGCCTTTCATCGGCAGATTACAATTATCTCAGCGCAGAGTACCTTGAACTCCTGGGCGATTACCATCTGGGACTTCTTGGTGATGTTATGGGAGCCAATACTCCTTGTGCTTACAGGTTCTATTCACTGGCAATCGGGAGATACAGGAATTCGCAGGAGAATAACACTAAGGATGATCCTATTCTGACGGCAAAAAAGATGTGTGCAACTGTTCTGACATTCAGCGGTACTCCTGAGCAGCTGGCTGAAGTGGAAAATGATATGTGGAAGCATGATTTTTCCGCCTATACGGTCGCAAGGAAATACATTTCCCTGATGATCAGTAAGAAGAAAAAGCATGGTAAAAAATACAAGGCATATAAAGAAAAGGTGGATATATGTTTTAAGATCCTCGCTTGCAATCACGAGAGGTATGTAAACGATTTGTTTGCTTTTGCTGAAAATAGCGAACTTTTCTGATCGTTTCCCTATGTCCCTATGCTCTGATGCCGCACTTAACTGTGCGGCATATGCTTTATGGGAACCTCTAAAAACCGGTTTGAAAAGGGAAAATGGGTAGAGTGCGCCGAATGCGATGAAAGCCGACGAAGTAAGGCTGTATGCCTTACGAGGAGGTTTGAAGAAGCAGTCGGTGCGCTATACACATTTTCACTCAAACAAGGTTTTTAGAGGTGACCTTATATTGAACCTCTAAAACAGACCATGCGAAATCGCTGATATATGATTATATATTATTCTTCTGAGTACAAGGTGTTAATCCGATAACGGAAATATGCCTGCTCAGAAAGGTGGAATAATATGAAAACCAGCAGAACCCTGGCATACGAATTTACAGATGCTAAGGAGGAATACACAGATATTACAGTAATACTTGATGCAATATTTTCCAGCATCGACACAATAAGAAAGGAGGAAAACTCAGATGTCAGACCTGATACAATCGCAGAGAATTCCGGCAGCAGCGTATGCCCGATTCTCGTCTGACCATCAGCGTGAGGAAAGTATCGATGCCCAGCTGCGTGCGATTAACGAATACGCTGAACGCAATAATTATCAGATAGTAGAGACTTACACGGACAAGGCAATTTCGGCACGTTCTGACCAGCGTCCAGGATTTCAGCAAATGATCAAGGATTCACAGCGAGGTTCATTCGAGGTGGTCATTGTTCACAAGCTCGACAGATTTTCCCGTGACCGATATGACTCAGCTTTTTACCGGCATGAACTCAAGAAGAACGGCGTAACGCTTCGATCTGTAATTGAGAGTATCGACGACAGCCCTGAAAGCGTGATCCTGGAGTCTGTCATTGAGGGTATGAACGAATACTATTCGAAAAATCTCGCAAGGGAGACCATGAAAGGACTAAAGGAGAACGCTCTGACCGGACGACACACCGGAGGAGCTGCTCCGTTCGGGTACAGGATCAATCCCGAAACAAAGCGCCCCGAAGTCAACCCTGACGAGGCGGAAGCAATACGCATGATATTCGACCTGGCAGCTAAGGGTATGCCATATACCAGGATAGCAGATATTCTTAATGGGAAAGGCTATAAGACAAGACTTGGCAACTCATTTTCAAGCACCAGCCTTCATGATCTGCTTTCCAATCCCAAATACGTTGGCAAATGCATTTACAACAAACGAGTGTCGCAGTCCAAATGTAACAGCAGCCGCTGCTACAAAGATGAATCCGAGTGGATAGTCCGCTACGACGTATATCAGCCGCTTGTCAGCGAAGATGAATTTGAGGTAGTGCAGCGGAAGCTGCGGGCAAGGAAACTGAGGAGTGATTCCCGCTCCAGGGAAGTATATCTGCTCACAGGAAAGACCCGATGTGCTGTATGCGGCGGAGTATTCTGCGGAACCAGAAAGAGAAACGGCAAGGGAACCGTATCCTTTTCATACATATGCAACGGCTGCAAGAAAGGCTGCAAGAATCCGTCTGTCAGCCGCTCATTCATAGAAGGCTTTGTTCTTGATAAACTTGCGGAGTATGTATTCTCAGATAAGTTGATACCTGCTATTACTGCTGAGTATAATAATTATCTTAAGAAGCGCAATGATTATTCCGATGACAGGGCAGAAAGGCTGATCAGTGAGAAGGCAAGTCTTGAGAAGAAAATCAGCAAGGCTACGGACATTCTTATCGAGACTGATTCAAGAGCGCTGCTTAGCAGGCTGAATCTGCTTGAAAAGCGCCTTGAGGCAGTTGAGCGTGAGCTCGGTTATCTCAAAAAGAATGAGCAGCAGAGTCGTGTATCCGAAGCAGACCTTGCTGTTGCGTTCGGTGAAATACGTTCATCTCTCAAGAGCGGCACACTGAAGACAATGAAGCAGCTTGTTGACAAGTATGTACAGCAAGTCGATATTTACCCGGACAAGATAGTGGTGAAGTTCAATTTATTTCCACATCTTCGTCCTGACGAACCAACAAATTCCGATGACCAAGAAGGGCATTCCGATGAGGAATGCCCTTCTGTTATGTCTGACGATGGTCCTGACAGCATGACCGTTGATACCGAACGAGCGGCGTTCAGTACCGGGGACGAGCAGAATTACGTCAAGGGAATGCAGATTCTGAACCGGATACGGAAATGATACCAATTTAATGAACATCACTGGGAGTGATGTTCTTTTTTGTACAAGTATTTGACATCAGGAACACATGCTCATAAGATATTATCAATCATATCCAAGCCTATTTGCTTATTTTTTTAGAGCAACCAGTCGAATAGCTTTAGGTTCGGGTTCAAGTGTTCCTTCTCGTAGACACATTAAGTTTTCTAAATCTGATCTATCTAAGAATATTCCCTCTTTTGAAAAGCTAGATAAGAGATCATTTTTAGTAATATATCCCCCATCAAAAAGAAGATCAATAGCACCCTGAAAAATTGTATCACCCAGCTGACCAGGAACATCTCCCGGTTCTTTGGTTCTCCAGCCATTCTTTGAGATTTGCCGCATCATGTATTGAAATTGATTTCCGGATATGATATTAAGTTGTCTTGCTCTATACATCATTGCTTGGATTGATACTTTCCATTTTTTCTTTAATGTGTTATAGTATTCAATTTCAGTAGGATATGCAGAAACAATACGACCAAAGGTGTTCTCGGGAAGAAGCAGTGAGCTGGCAAACATATTTGCCTGTTTCTCACGTATATTAAATGCTTCGTTAGATATTATTTCTTCATCCCCACCCCATTGGTGCATAAGAATGTGACCAAGTTCATGAGCCATGTCAAAACGCAGTCTCTCAATAGGTTTACTTCCAATTGCAAGCGCAATAACGTAGATATCCCTGCCATTTATTTCAACCAACTGGCTAAACGCATCTATTTTGGAATCGACATCACGAAACCCGGTAACTACAATTCCATTTGATTCGAGCACATATTGAAGATTTTCAATAGGTCCATCTCCTAAGTTCCAATACTTTCTTACATTGGCTGATAATGCTTCAATTTTAGCGGCATCTTCTTCAGGATTGTAATTGTTAATGGAACAATCAATGTCCATTTCTAAATGTTCAGGAAGCTTAAGCTCAGGACAATCAACATATGAAAGTAAAATGTCGTACAACTTTGCAGCGTATTCAACTTTTAACTCTTGTGCATTTCTGGCCTTTTTAGTAGCTGAAGACTGTGACCTGAAATATGTGTTTCCTATTATTGCCTCAAACGGCTTATCAACCATAAAATAGTCATATGGTAAGTTTAATACCTCAGCTATTTTTATAACTGATTCATAGGGTGGTGTATTTTTGTTACTTGAATATAGAGACATGGATTGTTTGCTAATTCCTGCTTTATCCGCCAACTCAGTCATTTTCATGCCTCTAAATTGTAGAGCTTCTTTTATGCGATTTCCATTAAATTTCTGGTTGTCCATACTGTTTCAAAAAGCACAATCTTCATTATTGTATTCCCGAAGCGATTATGCTTCTTTGCTCTCCTCTGTACTCTTCGGGAATATTTCGGTTTGCTTTTCAGGCTCGCTTGCCATTTTACCTTTAAGACCTGGCTTAATAGAAACGAGAGAATGAACGCTATTTTCAGATTTGGTTTCTGTTTTAAGGTCAGCTGTTAAATCACCAAAATTAGGTGCTAAAAGTTGCATCAGTGGCCATTCTTCCACTATGTTGAAATTAGGATCCATAAGAACTGCATTAAGATGTCTTAAAGTTAATCCTTGGGTTTCATATGTGACCACCCAGTACCTATAGCCTTTGTATTTAGTTAAAGATTCTTCCATAATAGAAATGAAATCTGCTTCATATTCGCTAGGGGTAAAATCAGGTTCTGGCGATGACAAGTTAAACCCTTCCAATGTTAACTGCGAGGGATCTACTTCTTCACGATTAAGTGTATTTAGCAATGTTTGAGCATAATGCGGTTTTTTCCTGCTTTTATTCTTGGGGATACGCTTTAAAGTTTGGATTGTGCAATATGTAAAAATACATTTGCTGCCCCTGTCAACAATTAATACTCCTACCCAAGAGTTACGCTTAAATAAACGCACGTCACCCTCATCTGTTGAAAAAATATCAGAAAGGTTTGTGTTGATTTTGTCTATTCGAACATATGGAATTGCATTTCTTGTCGCTGTTTGGTTATCAGCCAAATATGACCGCATATCATCACAAGAGCCCTTTTCGATTGCTTTACTAATCTTTTCAAGTACCATTTTAATACCAGAAAATAAATCTTCGTTCATATTTACCTCCAACGGTTATTTTATAAATTCATTTTACCATTTTACAGAGATTTTGTCAAGTAATTTTTCTGAAAAATATGAAATTGTTAATCGAATCTTGCTATTTTTAAGGAAAGATTAATTGCAGCTTTTAATAAATAACGAAGATAAATTGATTAGTTTTTATAATTATATAATATATAAAAAGCACCCACAAACGTGAGTGCTTTAACTTTACCTACAAGGTCGTAGGTTTCAATGGTCGAGATGACAGGATTCGAACCTGCGACCTCTGCGTCCCGAACGCAGCGCTCTACCAAACTGAGCCACATCTCGATATGTATTTCATCGACTTTAATATTATATCACAGTGTACTAGATTTGTCAAGTGCTTTCGGTAAAAAATCTGTTATTTTAAGAAAAATATTTTGACATATCTGAATTTATAGTTCAGCTAAACTAGAGGATACAAAAATTTATTGAATTAAAACCAGGCAGAGGGGAAAATAAATGATATTCTGATCACACGGTTTGATAAAAAAACACACAGATAAGACGAAAGAAAAAACTATATCATTCAGTACGGCGTGAAGATCAACCATAATTATATATCCATTTAATATAATCTTAAATATTACAGATACATGTAAATTATACAAAACCAATCTATTGATTATAAATTTACCAGTCGGAATATACAAAAAACTGCCCCTTGCGGAGCAGTCTTTAACTGTATATAAATTTACGCTATTTCCGCGGAATCTCATGCTATAATATAAAACATTCCGAGGAGATAAGGCTTTATGGGCAAATGAGGTCATTTCCCTGAAAACACACCGTATTTGGTCTTGAGCCGCTCCAGCTTCCTGCCAAGCGGCTTATTAAGTACCAGCAGAAAAATCACGTTGGAAACGCAGTACACTGCCGTGACAGGAGCCGCTGAAACTATCGCGGCAAGCCACAGCCCACCGGTGAAGCTTCCGTTCAGTGAGAGCACCGTCCATACGTCCATTACAAAGGAGTAGCCCACCCCGGCGAGTATTCCGAAAATGCAAAGAGAAAGCGGCTTGTCGAGCAGACTTTTCCTTCCAAGTATTCCAGCAGAAGCTCCGATAAGCCCCCAGCACAGCATCTGAAAAGGAGTCCACGGACCCTGTCCGAACCAGATGTTTGATATAACGGCGGAAAGTGCTCCGGTCATGAATCCCGCCTGAGGACCGAAATGCCGGGCGGAAAGCGCGACTATCGCGGATACTGGCTTAAAGAACGGAATCGGCGCGAAAATGAACCTCCCGGCGGCAGAAAAAGCGGTCATTACGGCGACCAGAACCAGTTCCCCGGCGGAGGGCGCGCGCTTCTCAAAGGATAGGAAAAACGGAACACAGCACAGCAAAGCCGCGGCTGCGCTCGCAGTCCAGTAACCTGCGCCGCCTGAAAGGACTGCGCCTAAAACAGCGACGGCAGCAACTCCTGCCGCCGCCAGAACGGATATCAGCTTCTTCATTTTCTGTGTCTTTTTTCGATTCCGGCGAGGATATCGTCCACTGCATAGCGTGACTTATCCCTTGAATCGTCGTCGTCTGCGATAAGGTCGCGGCGGTTCTTGGCAGCAAGGATATCGGCGCTGCGCCGGCTTCCTTCCGGCTTTGCCGCATGGGTTGGCGCAGTCGCGAGAGCGTCCTCAAGGTCGATTATGGACTTGTTGGATTTCCCGGTCTGTTTTCCGGCAAGACCTCTGCCTATCTGCGGAGCCTCGGACTGCGCAAAGAATGCGTCCGGACGCTTTGCAGACTTCTTAGGCTCGCTCTTTATCTCGGGCTTGACCTCCGGTGCTGAGGATTTATCCAGCTTTACAGGAGCCTCCGCTTTTTCATCAGTTTCTGGGGACGGCGTGGTGTTCACGGTGCTGTCGATGTACCGCTTGGCTGCGACAGGCGCTGGAAGCGTGGGCTTTTCAGGTGCGGATTTCTTCTGCGCCGCGGTCTTGGCGAGAGCCTCGAACAGCTTTGCAGCATTGTCCTGCGCTGCGGGCTTCTGGGCAGGCTCTTCCTTCTTAGGCAGAGGAGAATTCAGCAGAGAAAGGACATCGGCGTCTGACATTGAAGGAGCGGAGCTCTTGGGCTGTGGCTCCTTTTTCTCGCCATATGTAAACAGTATGCTGTCGGCAGTGGTTTTCTTCACGGAGGGTTCCTTCAGGAACGAAGCGCTGCCGCTTGAATTCACAGTGAACTGCGGCGAGAGCGGCTCAGATTCGTGGTTCTTCACCTGCGGAACTATCTCGGGAATAGGCTTTTCCGCAGACTTTGTTCGCAGAAAATCGCACAGAATGAGCAGCGCACACGGGAGAACAGCCATTACGAAAATTCCCCACGGGGTTTTAGTGAATGTAATGAACGTCCCCAGGAACGGGCTGCACCAGCCCGCCTTTCCTATCATGGCGTTTTCGCTGATAACGGTGCTGTCTGTTCCGTTCACCAGCGACAGGTAGTACACGCCGTCAGTCAGCTTGAAGTCGGAGTAATACCCCATCGCCAACGGAGCGTTCTTATCCATTGGATCGGTGCTGTAAAGCACAAGGTTGCCCTCCTCCAGATCATAGGGAGCACAGGAAGTCGTGATGACAGCGCTTCCGGCAGGTACGCTGTCGTAATCGCTGCTGTCGCAGATAAACAGGTTGAATCCAAACACCCTGACGGTATTCGCAGAACCAAAGGCAGCGGCAGTAACTATCATCAGCACACAGAGAAGCCCCAGCAGGCCGCTGACGGCTATTCCGGCAATTCGTAATATTTTTTTACCCGAATTTATAAAAAACACCTCTTTTGCACTTGACAAATCTCGGATTTGAGTATATAATAATATAGTCACCACAAAACGGTTATCTTAATTATATCATAGCCGCGGTTTTATTTCAACCCTTTTTAAAGATTTTTTTGCTGGTATAGCTCAGTTGGTAGAGCAGCGCATTCGTAATGCGCAGGTCGTGGGTTCGAGTCCCATTCCCAGCTCCATAGCATTGGTTCCCGTCATGCGGCTCTGTGAGCCGCCTGGCGGGGATTTTTACTACCTGTTTCCTTGAAACGAATTGAATGTATTTTGCCGTGTTTTTGCGTACTTTTTCGTGATTATGGGTGTCAACAGGGGTGTCAAGTTAATAGCGCAAACTGTTTGTCCTAGCTTTTGACGTCTGATTTGACTAAATTGAAACTGCCAAAGTTTTATAGTTGGTTTTGTGCAAAATAACGAAATTTCCGGAGCCAGCGCCCCGGGGATAACCGTTATTCAGTTTTCACAGAGCAGCCGAGCGCCCGAAGCTTCCCGGCGATGTCCTCTGCCCTGCTCTGGGCAACAGTAATTTCAGCAGTAAGCTTGACCTGCTTCTCAGGAGCCACAAGCCCCCGGAACCAGTCCATATTCTTCCCGAACCTGGCGAGCCAGTGCTCGGGGTCGCCGTGATTAGAAGCGTATCCCCGGGCGCAAGCCTCCTTGTGGCTGATGATGTTCTCCGGCTTTATGGTCGGGTAGTTCTTCATGAGCCGCTTGCAGAGGTCAGCCGCAAGCCCGAAAGCCTCCTCAAAGTATGCGCGGTCGTTGAGAGCGTCCTCCGCTATTTCTATCTGTATGTACGCCGGGCTGTAGTTGTAGCTGCCTTTTGAGCCGCTTCCGCAGCCCCAGCAGCAAATCCCCCATGAAAGTAACTTGGCAGCCTTTACATTGCCGTTTTTGTCTTTACCTATGACCGCATGCGGGCACACATCGGTAGTCGAGCGGTCAAAGTAATTCTTGTAGGGATTTTCGCCGCAGATCTCCGGCGCGTTGACGTAACGCCACAGATTACCTGTGAAGCTGTTGCCGCGTCTGTGATAGTCTTGAATGCTTTCAGTGCGGAAATTGCGGCCGAAACCGCATTACCTATTTTTATCGCAGTATTGAAAGTAATAAGCGCCGCCACTATTGCTGCAATAACATCACGCATTTCCCATGCCGTTTTTAGAGCGTTGCTAATAAAATCGACAGCGCTTTTCAGCAGGTGGATAAGCGAAGGAATGTGCTTTGCCGTAAATTCCGAGATTTTTTTCGCGATATCCGCAGCCAACTCAATAAGAGGCGGCAGAAGCTCGATTACCATCTGTGAGATTGGGTCAATAAGCTCAAGAAGTGATTCCACTAGTGGTTCCGCAGCTCTGAGAAGTACCGGCACGACCTCATTTGATATCTCGCTGAGTTTGTTTATAACGCCCTCTACCAGTGGGATAAGCTCATCTCCCAGCGGCTGTATCAGCAGTTCGACCTGCCTCTGCAAGCCGCCCAGCGCGTCAGAGAGCGAGCTGTAATTCACCTCGACTATCTCGTCCACAGCGCCTGCACAGTCGTATGCGCTGTCGGAGATGTCCCCGAGCGCCTTCACCGCGTCAGCGCCGAGATCCTCCCACATAGTTCCGAAGAGGTTTACGCCCGCTTCGTTCTGCTTGATAGGATCCTCCATATCGCCGAGCGCTTTAACGACGGTCTGGAACGCGTCACGGGTAGCGTAGCCGCCCTGCGCGAATTTCTTCGCCATATTCTCCGCGTCGTAGCCGAGAGCCTCAAAGCCTTTCTTGGTGGTGTCCGAGCCGTCTATCGCACGGATAGAGAATTCCTTGACCGCGTCGCCTATCTTGTCAAGGTTCCACGCGCCGTTTTCCGCGCCGTTCGCGAAGATCGTGAACATATCGTCCGCAGAAAGCCCGAGCTTCTTGAACTGCACGGAATACTCCGAGATATTGTCCAGAAGTTCCCCAGAGTAATTCAGACCGTCCTGTGCGCCCTTTGCTATGTAGTCGTAGGCGTCCTCGGCGGCAATGCCGAAATTCTCCACCATCGCCTTTGCGGCGCGGGAGGTCTCGTCAACGCCCATATCGAACGCGTCCTGCAAAGCGTAGGCGCTCTCGGCAACCTTTTTCAACGGTTCCGCGTCCATTTCTCCGAGGTTCTGCGTTATCGTGGAGATATCCGCCGCAATGTCCCCGAAGCTCTCGCCGAAATTGTCGCCATAGACCTCTTTAATGACATCAGAGTATTTCTGGGCGGCTTCTGCGCCCGCTCCGGTTGCGGAGGTCACACGCTTCACAGCTTTGTCAAGTTCGTCCGCAGATTTGACGGCGGCGGTGCCTATTGTGACGCCGGCAGCGGCTACTATTGCCTTTATTGCCCCCAGAGCTGCTTTTTCAACCTTGCCAGCAGATTCACCTATTATCTTTTCTGCATTTTTCAGGTCTTCAGGGAGTTTGCTGTTGTCGCCCCGGATATGGTATACTACTTCTCCTTCGGGCATTGTTCCTCCTTTCGGACAATAAAAAAGCACGCTGATTTCTCAACGTGCTTTGTGTATTTGATTGTGTTTAAATGTTAATATCCCACAGCCTCAACGCCGTAAACAGCCTGTGAATGCGTGAACCCCTCGTATTCGAGCTGGTCGATAAGTCCGCTTTTTGAAAAACTCATGATGTTCAGATAGTCAGCAGCTTTTTTCGCCGCCTGTTCATTCCAGTCAGCGCCGCAGTGGTCTACACCGTATGTAGCTTCGGAAAGCGAGTAGCCCTCATATTGGAGCTGATTGATAAGCCCGGAATACGAAAACGCCATTATGCCTAGGTAGTCCTTGGCTTTGTTCAGTGCATTAGTTTCGCCCATCGTTGCTTTGACCTCGACAGGTTTCGTTGTCTGGGGCGTTGTGGTAGTAGTCTGGACAGTGGTCACAGGTGCAGTGGTAGTTGCCGGCGTTGCTGTGGTAGTCGCGGCTGTCGTTTGGGCAACGGATTCAACGGCACTCTGCAAGGAATCATACTCGCTTTTCAGATCCTCATAATCGGAATTCAGCGAATCGTACTGTTCCTGCAAATCGTTGTGTTCGGCACTCAGCTGGCTATACTGTTCGCGCAGGTTGCTTTCTTCTGATTCAAGCGAATTATATTTCTCCTGCGATACGGAAGAACAACCGGTGAGCATGGCGATTATGCCCGCTACGCAAAAAGCTATTATTTTCCTCATAGGAAATTACCTCCAAAAGTTTATTTCTTACATTATAGCACATCCCACTGAAAATGTCAATATAGAAATCATTCAGCCTGCGCCAGCAGCATATTGAACAGCCCGTCCCAGCCGCCGCCCTGCGCCTTGTCCTTATTCGGCAGCGCGTACAGCGTTTTCAGCTCCGTGAGCCGCCGGATGTACTCCGCGTTGTGCTTGTTCGGCGCCGGGATATCCTCCGAGCGTATCCGCATTATCTGCTTTACCGGAGTATCCTCCGGTAGACCCCGGAACATCGCGAGAAACGCACACCAATGCAGCCGTCCGCGCTCCTGTATCAGGTCGATACCGTACACCTGCCGGAACGAAGCGTATATCTCCTCGGCGTCGTAGCTGAAATCTACGCACTTCTGCGGCTGTTTCTGCGTGGAAAGCCTGCGCTGCGGCGGAGCTATCACCTCGTCCATAAGCTGCCGGAGCACCCGGCTCTGTACCTCTATCGGCGGAGCCTTGCGGCAGTCCACCAGCCATGAGAACCCTGCCTCGGTGGTCTCCTCCGGCGTGAGGTCGGGGTCGTCCAGAATATCGTAGAACCGCAGCACTCGGTCGAACCACAACGTCAGCCGGTATTCCTGACCGTCAACGGTAATGCGGTCGGGAAACGGTTCGTACAGCTTCATCTGAGCCTCTTCCCCCTGCGGTAAATGCCCTTGAGCTGCTCGCGGCGGCGGGCTATGCACTCATTCACGCGCGGGAGGATAACGTCGTAGATATACGGCACTATCGCGACGGACATCTCCACATAGTTGCCCTCAAAGAATCCGCAGATGGTTTCCGCGTTCTCCCTGCCGAAGCACACCGAGAACACCCCGCGCACCGCCCTGCCGTACTGCTCGTAAGCCTCGGCGTAATCCTTATCGGAAGCCGCCTTTTTCAGCGCCTGCTCGGCGGTCGTGATGTCGGTGAGATTCCTGCGGAGCTCCCCCGCGATGGCGTCGATGTCAACGACGAATTCGAGCGTTGCGCCGGTTGTTCCGTCCTCGCTGCACAGCGCGAGAGTGTCGCGTATCTTCTCGGATCTCTTTATCTGATACATTTTCTGCTCCTTTCAGAATGGAAAGACCGGAGCATAAAGCCCCGGTCAGCACATTTCAGCCTGATTTCTTCTCTCCGGCGTCGTCCAGCTCGCCTGCTTCAACAGTGGGCTTGCCGTTCATCGCCATGACTACGGTCACGGAGTTCGGCGCGGTGGATTCGCCGCCCGCGATCGCGATCTGGGTCAGCGTTACCGGGCAGGTGACTATCTGCCCGTTGCGGTTCATCTTGATGTCGGTCACGCGCGCCGCGCCGGGGCTCCACTGTATCTTGTCAAGATAAGCGCACACGGGGTCGCTCGACATGAAATCGCCCTGGAGCGTGATGGTCGGCTGGAAGCCAGTAACGGTGCTGGAGCTGTACCCGCCGTCGCTGAGGTAGGACGCGGAATACACGTTTTCATTCAGCGCGTTCGCGCAGTTCTTGAACGCGTTGCACATGGATTTGTAGGTCGCGGTTTCCTCCGTGGGCGTAGTGTTGATGAACACCTTGGTCTCGTGATTCAGCTCAACTCCCGCGACCTTGGGTAATGTCTGTGCCATAAACAAATTTCTCCTTTCAAATTATAACCCGTAAGGCAACGGACAGCGAATATATCCAGAATCCGCCGTCCGCGCCTACGAATAAGGGCTCGCTGCGAACCTCCGCATTAACGACAGGCGCGCCGAGCCCGGCTGTATCGCAGGCGTTGGCTATCCCGCAGAGGAAGCCGTAAGCCTGCTCCTGTTTCCTGTATTTCGCCAGAATATCGAGGGAAATCACCGCCCGGCGGTTCGCGAGGTCGAGGGAGGTGAACTCCCGGGAGCCCGTCACCACCTGCAACGCAATACTTTCCCCGGTCGAAAGAAGCCCAACGGACACCGGCTGTCCTGTTGTTTTCTCCGCAAAAGCCCGGAAAGCTTCGACTGCCTGTAATTGCGCCGTCATTTGTTCAGCTCCTTTCGGAATGCGGCTTCGTAGATCTCCTGC
>CALBGD010000127.1 GCA_937893735.1 uncultured Clostridia bacterium
GCTCTACCGCCTGTACAGCCGCGAAAACGGAAAAGCCATCGCCGACCAGCTCTGCGTTTACGACGAGGTGATAGACGACACCAAGCCGCTCACCATTTTCGACCCGGATTTCACATGGAAGAAAAAGCGCGTTACGGATTTCACCGCCCGGGAGCTTCAGGTGCAGATATTCAGGGGCGGCGAGCTGGTATACAAGAAACCCTCGCTCGAGGAGATACGCGCCTACTGTGCACAGCAGATAGACACCCTCTGGGACGAAGTGCTGAGATTCGACAACCCGCACAACTACTACGTTGACCTGTCGCAGAAGCTCTGGGACATCAAGCACTCCCTGCTTGACAACGGCGGCACACTTACCGGAGGCGAGGAGAAATGACGCTCCGCGACACGGTACAGCGTTCCCTCGGGAAAATAACCCGCGACAACCCCGGCACGCGGTATTGCGGTTTTGCCCCTCCGGAGGAAACGGCAGGCGTGATAGATACATCGCCTGACGGCAGCGGAAGCTCCGGGATAGCATTCCTTGCCGACCGCATTGTTATGGTGCTTGACGGGATCGCCGTTCAGCTCTTTTACAGCGAAATAGCGGGCACGGAAATTATCCCGAGCTATGAATCTCCATTCGAGGACGAGCTGATCATAAACGCCGGGAGATCCGTCCGCATTTCGGACTGCTCCCTCAACAAGCGGGAATTACAGCGCCTGCTGAATGACGTGTGCTATCTCAGCGCGGCAATGACCGCCGACCAGCGCGAGGAGCTTTCCTCACAGCTCACTGCGGAGGCTCTGGAATATTACAGCGCAGACTTACAGCCTGCCGAGCCAGTCCCCGCCGCTCCCCGCACAGAGCCCGAAAGAAGCGCTCCGGCGCATGAAGCTCCATCAGAATCCCCGGAAGAATACACCGATGAGGATATCAGAAAGGCGCTTATGAAGTCTATATCTGCGCTGAAAAGAAGAAAAAAATAACGTAGGGGAGGGGCTTGCCCCTCCCGCACTTTTATGCGGCGCGTCCATGCGCCGCTTTGGTGCGTGTGGGCAATCGTCCTGATTGCCCCTCCCGCACTTTTATGCGGCGCGTCCGTGCGCCGCTTTGGTGCGTGTGGGCAATCGTCCTGATTGCCCCTCCCGCACTTTTATGCGGCGCGTCCGTGCGCCGCTTTGGTGCGTGTGGGCAATCGTCCTGATTGCCTACGCACTTTAGTGTATATAAAAACGGGAGAGCCGCAAACTCTCCCGTTTTTATCAGTAGATGTCTTTCTTTTTCTTTACATACCGCCGTATGAGCGTGAATATTATCAGTCCGAGGCACAAAAGCAGGAATGTCGGCACCAGCCAGAGGTTGGTGTTCTGATTCTCTGCGGACTTCATCTCTGTCCACAGGGTCTGCATTTGCAGGTTCGCCTCATCGGAGAGGTTCACGAAAATGGTCGTGTGCTCGTCAAGGTACTCGTCCCCGGGATAGGACACCGGATTCTCGCGGGTCTCCTCGTCAAGCATTTCGTAGGCGGCGCTGTGCGGCGTGGAGTAGCAGATATAGTCGATATTCGCGTAGGCTATATCAGGCTCGCACATGAAATTTATATACATCTCTGCGGCTTCCTTCTGCTTTGCTCCGGTCGGAATGCACATCGCGTCGATGAACAGGTTCGTGCCGCTCTTCGGGACTGCGAAATCAAGGTCCTCGTTCTCGTCAAGGATAGTCAGCGCGTCGCCCGCGTAATACGGAGCTATCCACGCGTCATTCGCCGCCATCTTGTCGAAAATCTCGTCCATGACGTACGCCTGAACTACGCTTTTCTGCTCCTTGAGCTTGTTTGCGGCGGCGGTGAGCTCGTCCTTATCCTCGGTGTTCAGGGAGTAGCCCATCATTATCTCGGCTATCGCGAATGCGTCGCGCGGATTGTCGAACATCAGTATCTGGTCGGCGTAATCCTCGTTCCACAGTATATCCCAGTCGATTTCCTCTTTCGGGATATCTATCTGCGTAGTGTTGTATATCAGCCCGACAGTTCCCCATGTGTACGGCACGGAATACGCATTCTCCGGGTCGTAGGCGGGGTCCACAAAGCTTGGCATGATGTACCTGAAGTTCGGGATATTGTCGAAATCCAGCGGCTGTATCATGTCCTCCTTTATCATCTTGGAGATCATGTAGTCGGACGGGATTATCACGTCATAGCTTGCTCCGCCGCCCTTCAGCTTGGCGTAGAGCTCCTCGTTGGTGGCGTAGTTCGTGTAGTTCACCTTTATTCCGGTGAGCTTTGTGAACTCCGCGTTGACGTTCAGCGTACCCTCGTCCGCGCCGGTGCAGATGTACTCGCCCCAGTTGTAGACGTTTATCGAAATATCCTGCCCTTTGAACCGGGTGTAGTAGTCCATATCCTCCACCGTGAGGGTCTGCGCTTCGGATTCCTCTGTTTCAGCCTCGGCTGTGCCATCGGAAGCCTGCACGGCTCCGGTACAGCCGGAAAGCCCGATAACAGCCGCCGCGCAGAGGACAGCGCTCAGTCTTTTGAAGATAACGTTCATCCCTCGTCGCCCCCGTTTGCTCTGTTGATGCGCTCCTGTCGGGTCTCGATGATGTGCTTTACCACAAGCACTATGACCACAACAACGAAAATAATCGTAGACAGCGCGTTTATCTCCGGGGAGATCTTCCTGCGGGTCATGGAGTAGATGGTTATAGGAAGCGTCTGGGAGGTCGAACCGCTGGTGAAGTAGCTTATTACGAAATCGTCCAGCGAAAACGTGAACGACATCAGGAATCCGCTGACAACGCCCGGCATTATCTCCGGAAGAATGACCTTGCGGAGCGCCGTAAACGGACTGCACCCGAGGTCCTGAGCCGCCTCGAAAAGATTCGGGTCCATCTGGCGGAACTTCGGCATAACGTTCAGGATAACATACGGGACGTCAAATGTGATGTGCGCGATAACGAGGGTCACAAAGCCGAATTCAAGGTTCATTCTTGCCGCAAAGAACACGAACAGGAGCATGAGTGACACACCGGTGACTATCTCAGGGTTCACGATAGGCATATTCGTGATGTTCATTACGACAGCCTTCGGCACTTTTCGCATGGAATTTATGCCGATAGCGGCAAGCGTTCCGAGGACGGTCGCCGCTATGCTGGCGATGACCGCGATTATAAGCGTGTTTATCAGCGAGGAGATTATCACATCGTTGCGGAACAGCTTGGCGTACCAGTCAAGCGTGAATCCGCTGAACACCGAACGGCTCTTCGTTTCGTTGAACGAGAACACGATCAGCACGAATATGGGCACATACAGGAACATCAGGACAAGTCCCATGTAGACCTTGGAAAAGGTTTTCATTCACACTACCTCCAAATTTAATTCGGAATTCTGAAATCGGAATTCGGAATTTCGGTATCCGCTTAGCGGTGGATCTCATTTTCGTATAGGAAAACGTCCTTGTTTGCGGCTCGCATTTTACGGGAGGGGCAAGCCCCTCCCCTACGTTTTCATATACCGCATAAATGGGTATATAATTCCGAATTTAAATCAGTACCTGATCGTCAGGGTTGAATTGGTTCATCAGCGTCATTATCACAAGGATTATGACCATAAGCACCAGCGAAATTCCCGCGCCGAGGTGCGGATTGTAGGAATTGCCAAGGAACTGCATCTCGATAAGGTCGCCGATAAGCAGGTTGGAACCGCCGCCCAGCATTCTCGAAATAATGAACGTACTGATAGCCGGCACGAATACCATCGTAACTCCGGACATAATGCCCGGGACAGACAGCGGAACCACTACCCGGAAAAGCACCTTCACGGGATTGCAGCCAAGGTCGGACGCGGCCTCTATAAGGCTCTTGTCTATCTTCACCATGACCGAGTACAGCGGAAGTATCATGAACGGCAGATAGTTATAGACCATGCCTAGCACAACGGCTCCCTCAGTGTTTATCAGCTTGAACGGCCCCAGCCCGAAAAATCCGAGAATATTGTTGATTATTCCGTTGTTTCCGAGTAGCGTCATCCACGCATATGTGCGCAGCAGGAAGTTCATCCACATCGGAAGCATGACTATCATCAGCATGGTCGCCTGATGGTGCTTCTTCATTCTCGACAGGATAAAGGAGACCGGGTATGCGAGCACAAGGCATATCACCGTTGCAATTACAGCAAGCCATATCGAGCGCACGAATATATTCGCGTACTGACCCACGCCCGCGATGTAATCCATCGTGAAATGTCCCTCTTCATCGGTGAACGCAAAGTACGCCACCATCAGCAGCGGAACAACTATAAACACCGCCATCCACACGAGATAGGGCGTTGCAAAGACCTTAAGCTTCTTCATGCTTGTCCCCTCCCATCAGTGCGGGATAAGCGTCCGGCTGCTCGGATTTGTGCATGATGTGGATATCGTAGGGATCCACAGCCATTCCGATAACGCTGCCCACCGGCTCCGCCTTTGTGGAGTGTATCAGCCACTTGCGGTCAACGCAGTCCACCGTCATCTCATAATGAACTCCCTTGAACACTACGGATTCCACAATGCCCGTGAGCTGAGCCTGCTCCGCCGGAATGACCTTAACGTCCTCCGGGCGGATAACCACGTCAACGGTCTCGTTCTTCCCGAAGCCCTTGTCAACGCACTCGAACTTCTTTCCTGCGAACTCCACAAGGCAGTCCTGCGGCATACAGCCATTGAGTATGTTGCTCTCGCCGATGAAGTCCGCAACGAATGCGTTTGTCGGCTCGTTATATATGTCGATAGGCGAGCCTATCTGCTGGATATGTCCGCCGTTCATTACAACGACAGTGTCGCTCATGGTGAGCGCCTCTTCCTGATCGTGCGTAACGTAAACGAATGTAAGCTCCAGAGCCTGCTGTATCTTGCGCAGCTCCGTCTGCATATCCTTGCGGAGCTTCAGGTCGAGCGCACCAAGGGGCTCGTCCAGCAGGAGTATCTTCGGGTGATTTACCAGCGCCCTTGCTATCGCAACGCGCTGCTGCTGACCGCCGGAAAGTCTCTGAATGGAGCGCTTCTCGAATCCGGTGAGATTCACGAGCTCCAGCATTTCGCCGACGCGCTTCACTATCTCCTTTTCGCTGACCTTTTTAATGCGCAGTCCGAACGCAATATTTTCGTACACGTTAAGGTGCGGGAACAGCGCGTACTTCTGGAACACCGTGTTTACATCGCGCTTGTGCGGCGGCAGGTCGTTTATCCTCTTGCCGTCGAGAAACACGTCGCCTGAGGTCGGGGTAAGGAACCCGCCGATTATCCTCAGCGTGGTCGTCTTTCCGCAGCCGGAGGGGCCGAGGAGTGTTACGAATTCCTTGTCCTTTATGTCAAGATCAATGTTCTTAAGGATCTGATCGCCGTCGAATTCCACGACGATATTTCGCAGGCTGATAATGTTTTCCATCTGCTGACCTTCCTTTTTTATAATGCTCTGGATATTATCCTTTACACAGTTTATATTAAAAAACCCGATATGTCAAGAATAATTTCATAAAATACAGATATTTTTTATATAAAGTATTTTTTGCTCAGAAATTGACGCTATATTATGGTGATTTTCAGAAAAAAATCAGCCGCCTTTCCGAAAAAAGCGGCTTTGAATTATTGCTTTCTTGCAATGGCGTATTCGTCATCGGACGAATAATATGGACAGTTGTAGTTGGTGCCTGTCATAAAGCGGTACATCTCGTCCTCGTCGAGATTAACAAGGCAGGTCCAGCAGTCGCATTCATCATCGTAAACGTAGTTTACGCAGTCGTCGCAGTTTGTCATGTTTTGTTCTCCTTTTCCGGATTTATCGCGCGGAAAGCCTGCTCCAGCGTCCGCACGCCGATTATCTGAATTCCGTAATTTTCATTCCTGCTGAGCGAGGAAAAGCTCTGCTTCGGGATTATGCAGCGCTCAAATCCGAGCCGCGCTCCCTCCTTGACGCGTTCGCGGACGTGGGACGCCGCGCGCACCTCGCCGCCGAGTCCCACTTCTCCGAAAACCATCAGCTTTTCGGGTATCACCTTGTCGCACAGCCCGGAGTAAAGCGCCAGCGCAACGGCAAGGTCCGCGGCGGGCTCGTCCAGCCGGAGGCCTCCGACAACGTTGACGTACACGTCGACCCCGCCGAAGAAGAACCCCGCGCGCTTCTCAAGCACCGCAAGCAGCATATACAGCCGGTTGTAGTCGAATCCCGTGGCAACGCGCCGCGGCGAGGACAGCGAGGATTTCGTAACCAGCGCCTGCACCTCCGCGAGAATGGGGCGCGTGCCCTCCACAGTGCAGACCACCGCGCTTCCGGAGACCGTGGTTATGCGTCCGGAGAGCATCATCTCCGAGGGATTCGTGACCTCGTGCAGACCATCGTCGTCCATATTGAACACGCCTATCTCGTTTGTGGAGCCGAAACGGTTCTTTATAGCCCGCAGAATCCGGTAGGAAAGCTGCTTCTCGCCCTCGAAATACAGCACGGTGTCCACGATGTGCTCCATTATCTTGGGGCCTGCAATGCCGCCGTCCTTGTTGACGTGGCTGACTATAAATATCGGTATCTCCTCGGATTTCGCCAGCAGCATGAATGCGTTGGTGCACTCCCGCACCTGCACTATGCTTCCTGCCGAGGAATTTATCCCGGTGGAGGTTATCGTCTGGATAGAGTCTATTATCACCACGTCCGGACGGATTTTCTTTACTGCCTGTATAATGCTCTCGCAATTATTCCCGGAGGCTAACATCAGCTTTTCGCTGTTGGAGACTCCCAGACGGTCCGCGCGGAGCTTTATCTGCGATTCGGACTCCTCGCCGGAAACGTAAAGTATCGAGTGCTGACCGCTCATGAAGCCGCATATCTGGAGCAGCAGCGTGGATTTTCCGATACCCGGGTCGCCGCCGATGAGCACCAGCGAGCCCTTGACAAGCCCGCCGCCGAGCACGCGGTCAAGCTCTGAGCTTCCGGTGCCGTAGCGTATCTCGCTGCCGCAGGTTACTTCCCCGATGGGGCTGAATTTCAGCTCCCCGACCGGCGCGGAGGTCTTTCCGCCGATGACCGGCGCAGGCTCCGATTCCTCTATCGTGTTCCAGCTTCCGCAGG
>CALBGD010000128.1 GCA_937893735.1 uncultured Clostridia bacterium
AATACAAAACGTAGCTCTGATCCTTTGCGGAGTTTTTCGCCTTTTTCAGCACCCATCTTCCCTGCTCCGGCAGGAATTCCGTCCGTGCGTAATGCCCGGTAACGATGTACTCGCACCCGAGCGCGCGCCCGCGCTGATACAGCAGCTCAAACTTCATGTAGCGGTTGCAGTCTATGCAGGGATTCGGGGTCTGACCGTGCTCATAGGAGCTCACGAAGCGGTCGATGACCTCCTTCTCGAATTCCTGCGTGAAGTTGAAAACGTAGAACTTCATGCCCATGGAGTACGCGGCATTCCGCGCGTCCTCGGCGTCGTCAGCGGTACAGCAGGATTTCTCGGTGCACGCGCAGTCGTTATTGCTGCGGAGCTTCATCGTGACGCCTATGCACTCGTAGCCCCTCTGCACCATCAGCGCAGCCGCAACTGAGCTGTCAACTCCGCCGCTCATCGCGATAAGCGCGGTGGGCTTATCCATTGCCAAGCCTCAGCATTTCGTCAATGCAGCGCTTTGCCGCAAGGCGCTCCTGCTCTTCGATGTTGATTTCAAGGCCGTCTCTGCCCTCCAGCGTGTGGAGCACGTCCGCGATGGTGGTGACCTTCATGTTGTGGCATACGCAGTCCTTGGAAAGCGGGAAGAAAAGCTTCTCCGGGTGGTCGATTCCGAGGTGCTGAACTATGCTGTTCTCGGTTCCGATGATGAATTCCTTTGCCTCGCTCTTTGCGGCGAAGTCCATAATTTCAGTTGTGCTGCCGACAAAATCAGCAAGCTCTACTATCTCGGGACGGCACTCCGGGTGAACCAGCACAAGCGCCTCCGGGTGGAGCTTCTTTGCGGCGTGGACCTCTGCGGACAGCCGCCGTGAACGAGCTGTATCTCCTTTTCAGGAACCTGCTTCTTCACATAGTCGCCGAGGTTGCAGTCCGGGATAAACAGTATCTTGTCCGCGTCAAGGCGGCGGATTATCTTCACCGCAGACGAGGAGGTAACGCAGACATCGGACAGGGTTTTCAGCGCCGCTGTCGTGTTTATGTAAGCCACTACCTTGTGGTCGGGATACATCTGCTTGAGCTGGGTGAGCATCTCAACGTCGAGCTGCTCCGCCATGGGACAGCCAGCCTCCTCACGGGGGATAAGAACGCGCTTCTCCGGGGAAAGTATCTTGACCGTCTCAGCCATGAAGCGCACGCCGCACATCATAACGGTGCCGTTCGGAGCCTTGGCGGCTTTCTGCGCCAGTCCGAAGGAATCTCCGACGAAATCCGCCACCTCCAGAATATCATGGGTCTGGTAGCAGTGCGCAAGGATACAGACGTCCTTCTCCTTTTTGAGCTGCATTATCTTTTCCTGTATTTCCCTTGTAGTCATATAGTCCTCCTGAAGCCGAAGCATTAAACCCCGGCCGTTGTTTATCAGATAGAATAGTCCCCGCCCGCGTTCGCCTGATCAATTATATCCTGGAGCGTAACGCTGTCGAGGTAGTTGTTTATCGCCTTGTAGAGCCCCTCCCAGACGGGCAGGGTCATGCACTCGGAAGCGCGCGGGCACTCGTTCACCGGATATTGCAGACAGCTCACCGGACAGAGATTTCCCTCCGTAACGCGCAGTATCTCGCCCACCGTGTACTTGTCCGGGGACTTCGCCAGTGCATAGCCGCCCTGATAGCCGCGGTTGGTGCGAAGCAGGTCCGCCTTGTTGAGAAGCGGAACTATCTGCTCTAAGTACTTTTTCGATATATCCTGCCGCTCTGCAATGTCCTTAAGCGCAACGAATCCGTCCGCGCTGTGCATTGCGAGGTCGAGCATCATTCTGAGCGCATAGCGCCCCTTGGTAGATATTTTCATTTATTTGCCCCTTTCAGAAAACCTATCATATTGCTATTTTTTATTATACCATAGGTTTGATAGGTTTTCAAGGGGTTTTTGAAAATTTATTTTTTAGAACTTCGACTTGTGCTCCACCGCTGTGATGGTGTAGGTGAACGCCTTTTCGCCGTCCGGCGGGAGTATCTCTATGCCGCGCTTTTCCGCGAAAACTCCGGTGCAGTCGTCGAAATCAGCGGAGCCGCACCACGGCTCGATGCAGAGGAACGGCGCATCCTTTGCCTGCCATACGCCGAGGCTGGTGAAATCCGGGAAATCCACACGCACGCCAGTGTTCTCCTTATTAAGGAGCTGTACGGAGCGGGAGCGTATCTTGTCGAAATAGCACACATCCTCATAGAACATCTCATGTGACAGCGGGAGCTCGGTCGCCTCTTTCATGAGCTCGCGGCGGTTGTTTTCCTCGTGGAGCCCGGTTTTGAGGTTGTAATTCGGAACTGCGGCTGTCTCCAGCTTCGGGAATTCAAGACGGTAATCCGTCATGTCGCCGGGGGTCGCAATAGCCGGGTGAGCGCCTATGCAGAACGGCATATCCTTATCGCTGTTGTTGTGAACACGGTAGGTCACGGTGATCCCGTCCGCTTTGAGCGTGTAGCGCACCGTGAACTTGAAATCGAACGGATACATCGCCTTGGTGTAGTCGTTCTGGGTGAGCGAGAACATCGCGCTGTTTCCGTTGAAGTCCTCCGGGGTGAATTCAAGGTCGCGGGCAAAGCCGTGCTTGGTTATCTTGTATTCCGTGCCGTTTATGAGGGTCTTTCCGTCTTTCAGCGTGCCTATCATCGGGAAAAGCAGCGGAGACGTCTTGCCCCAGAACGCCGGGTCGGCGCTCCACATGAGCTCGCGGCTTCCCACTTTGAGAGATTTCAGCTCCGCGCCCTTTGAGATTATCTTAGCTGTAACTTCGCCTGATTTTAATGTGATATCCATGTCGTACTCCTTATTTATGGTATTTTCCGTTGTTGATTATGGAATAAGCGCGGTAGACCTGCTCCATCAGCATTACCCGCGCAAGTGAATGCGGAAACGTCATTGGCGACATTGAAAGCCGGAGGTCTGCCTGCTTTTTCAGCTCCTCGTCAAGCCCGAAAGAGCTCCCCACAAGGAAATTCACGGTGCTGAACCCCTGCCCTGCGGCGGTTTCCAGCTTCTGCGCAAGCTGTTCGCTGGAGAGCGTTTTTCCCTCGATACACATTGCTACCGTGAAACTGCCGGGCTTTATCTGCTCGCGTATCTTCACCGCCTCCTGCCGGAGCGCGGCTTCTATCTGTGCCGGAGAGGGCTTCTGCGGGAGGTCAACGGGCGCGGGCTCCGAAACCCTCGGGGTGACATACGCGCCGAGCCTTTTCAGATACTCCGCGCAGGCTTCCCGGTACCATGATTCCTTGAGTTTGCCCATTGCAATAAAGTTGATGTTCATATTACCACTTTCCCTTTTTCTTTGCCGGGGTCGGATTTATCCTGCGGCGGCGGTTCATCTCCGCGACCTTGCGGCGGTAATTCAGCTTTAGCTGATGGGTCACTATCGCGAGGATCAGTTCCACAACGCACAGCGCGACTATCGCCTTGAACATGGGATTCGCGATTATCTGCTTTATCTTCTCCATATAGAATTCGTTGGCGTCTATCTGTATATCAGATTCCGTTATAAGCTTCACCGTTGCGAGGGTTTCGTCGTTCAGCCTGAGCTCCAGCTCGCCGACCTCGTAGCCCTTGTTCTGCGGAGCCTGCACGGGCACGCGCTCCGGGTAGAGCTTTATCTCCTTGGAAACGGTGGTCTTGTTCAGGCTCTTTTCAAGCAGCGTGTAGTAGTCCTCGGCGGCGCAGATGCCCACCTTGTCGGCGTCCTTGCCCTGATTTACGTCCACCTGAGTTATCTGCTCGTTCGCCTTGACAATGTTGGTATAGACGAACTCGTTGTAAGCCCAATCGTACAGCGCGATGTGATCCTTGAACGAATAGTTGGATTTCTCGCCGTTTTCATCATAGAACGGCGCGCCGAGGGAAACTATCATGTAATGATAGCCACGGCCGTCGCTCCCCTTTTTCTGGCAGGTGGTGACAAGCGCCATCGAGCCGGGCTTGGGATTTGCAGTGTCCCATGCGCCGTCTTTGTACTCGTAATACTCGTTGATGCTTCCTGTCTTTACACCCTGAACGCCCTCATAGTAATAGCTTCCGTCCACCATGAGCTTGTTTGTTGTGTGAATGCTGTATCCGTCCGGATTGGCGGAATTCGCCGGCATTTTGTAATCAGTCGTGCTGGCTATCTTCATGAAGCCGGGGTAATTGTCCATCGCGTACTTTGTGATAAGGTACAGATCCTTTGCGGTGGTGTAATTATCCTTGGAATACAGACCGTGGGTGTTCGCAAAGTGAGTTCCGGTGCAGCCTATCTGAGCCGCTTTCATGTTCATCATGTCCACAAAATCCGGAATGCTGCCCGCAATGTTCAGCGCGAGGATATTTCCCGCCTCGCACGCGGAGCACACCATCAGCGCATAAAGGCAGTCCCAGTAGGTGACATTCTCCTGACCTGCACGCAGGTCGGCGGTCGATGGTCCGGAATAATTTGGGTCGCCGCTCCAGAATTCATCGGTGGCATCCGAAGTTATGCTTACAGTCTGGTCAAAGTCCTTGATGTTTTCAAGGGCGATGAGCGCGGTCATTATTTTGGTCGTGGAAGCCGGGGCGAGCTGCTTGTCGGCATTCTTGGAAACGATAACTATTCCGGTGTCGAGGTTCACCATGTACACGCCCTCGCTGTGCAGGGCAAATTTCGGCGTGAACGCTGCAAAAGCGCTGATACTCCCGCTGAAAATACTGCATAGTAAAATTATTGACAGAAATACTGAAAAAATTTTTGCTTTTCGCATATAGACAAATCTCCCGTAATGCGTTATTATATATAGAGGCGGCTTATGCCGCTCAGGGCTTTCTTTATAATTATACCGAATCTGGCGTTGATTGTAAAGGGCTTTTTGCAAATTGTAACCGAATTTTAATTTTTCGGCTGCGCTGGGAGGACATTCAATGATTTACATAACCGGAGATATCCACGGGGACTTTACGCGGTTCAAGTCGCCTATGCTCCGCAAGCTCCGGAAGAACGACGCACTGATAGTATGCGGTGATTTCGGCTTTATCTGGGACGGCTCCGAAAAAGAGAAGAAGCTGCTCAAAAAAATCGGGAAGCTGCGCTACAACGTGCTTTTCGTGGAGGGCTCGCACGATAACTACGACCTGCTGGAGGACTACCCCGTTGAGGAATGGTGCGGCGGAAAGACGCGTCCCATTTCCGGCAGACTGCGGCAGCTAATGCGCGGTCAGGTGTTCGAGATAGCAGAAAAGACCGTGTTCGCGTTCGGCGGCGGTCAGAGCGACGACACTACCGTTGACCTCGTTGAGGGCGAAAACTGGTGGCGCCGCGAGATCCCCTCGGAGCATGAGCTTGAAGAGGGGCTGCGCAATCTGGAAAAGGCGGGAAACAAGGTGGACATCGTGGTGACTTATGAGCCGCCGTCAAAGCTGCACGACTTCCTCGACCACAACAGCGGCGACAGAAACCACATCAACACATATCTTAACGATGTGTATGAGCGGATCAATTTCGGGCGGTGGTTCTTCGGGAAGCTCCCCCTGAACAAGCTGATACCGCCGAAATACTACGCAGTTTACGACCATATCGTGGTCGCTGACGATACGAAGATCAAAAATCACCGGGCACGCAAGTCCCCGGATAAAACAGAGAATAAGGAGAACTGAAATGGCAGAAATCACATTCAAGATCACCAAGGAACTGGGCGTTATCTCCGAGAACGCAAAGGGCTGGACAAGAGAGCTGAATCTCGTAAGCTGGAACGACCGCGAGCCCAAGTACGATATCCGCGACTGGAACGCAGACCACACCCGCATGAGCAAGGGAATCTCCATGACCGAGGAGGAAATGCAGCAGCTCGTTGAGCTGTTCAACTCCCGTAATGAAGAGGACAGCTTCGAGTAATTACAAAGCATACATAAAAAAACGGCTGGAGAACACTCCAGTCGATTTTATTATCAGCGAAACAGGGCGGAATCAGCTCCGCCCTGCTTTTTTATGCATTTATTTTGTCACGAACTTCTCGACCTCGTCAGCAAGCGATGTTGCAAGCGCTGAGAGCTCCTCGCTGGAAGCTGCGCTCTCCTCCGCCGTCGCCGTGGTGGAGTGCATTCCCGATTCTATGCTGGAGATTCCGGTGGTTATCTGGCTGACCGCATTCTGCTGGTCTGCCGCCGCCGCAGTGATGACCTGCATTTCATCGGAGATCTTGCTGATTCCGGAAACTATGCTGGTCATCGCTGTATGAGCGTCGCCGGCAAGCTGTGTTCCCTTATCGACCGCAGTAAGCGAAGCGTTGATGAGCGCTGTCGTATTCTGGGCTGCCTCAGCAGACTTTGCGGCAAGGTTGCCTACCTCGTCTGCGACAACCGCGAAGCCCTTTCCTGCCTCGCCTGCACGCGCAGCCTCGATGGAGGCATTCAGCGCAAGGATATTGGTCTGGAATGCGATATCCTGTATGGTCTTGATGATGTCCTTGATGGACGCGGATTTTTCCTTGATGTCCTCGACTGCTTCAAGGAGCTGACCCATGAGCTCGCCGCCATCGTGAGCAGCGCTGTTGGCTTCCTCTGCAAGGGACGCAACGTTCGCGGAGGTATCCGCAGTGTGGTTTGCCTTCTCCTGAATGGAGCCTATCGTGGAAGAGATCTCGTCAACCGCCTGAGCCACTGTTATAGCAGTCTCGGAAAGGCTTGCGGAGCCCTCTGCGACCTGACTGGAGCCCGACTGGATATTGCTT
>CALBGD010000129.1 GCA_937893735.1 uncultured Clostridia bacterium
GTGGTGGATAAGGTCGTCGGAGGAGGTCATGCGCTCCTCCGCCATAAGCGGGATAACGCCCCATGAAAGCGACATCTGGCGGAGCGTGGTCTCGCTTGTGGTGCAGGAGATTATCGGGCACTCCGGGCGGTAGCGGGAGAGCATACGCGCGGTGGTGCCGGTCTTGGTGACGGTGATTATCGCAGTGGCGCCAAGGTCCATCGCCGCAGAAACGGTCGCGTGGGAGATAGCCGTGGAAACGTTCACCACATCAGGATTCTCCAGCTTGTAGAAGCGCTTCTTGTAGTCGATAGCCTTTTCGGTGGTTTCCGCGATAAGCGCCATCGTGCGTACAGCCTCAACCGGGTGGAGGCCTGCGGCGGTCTCGCCGGAGAGCATTATCGCGCTGGTGCCGTCGTAGATAGCGTTGGCAACGTCGGTGGTCTCCGCACGGGTCGGGCGGGGATTCTTTATCATGGATTCCAGCATCTGCGTCGCAGTGATGACCTGCTTGTTTGCGTTATAGCCTTTCTTGATGAGCATTTTCTGGAGCTGAGGTATCTCTTCAAATGGGATCTCAACGCCCATATCGCCGCGGGCTACCATGATTCCGTCTGCAACGTGCAGGATAGAGTCGATATTGCGAACGCCGTCGCCGCTTTCTATCTTTGCGATTATGCGGATATCAGGTCTGCCCTCTTCCTCGAGTATCTTTCTGACCTCAAGGATATCGTCCGCGCAGGTAACGAAGCTGGCCGCGATGAAGTCAAAGTTCTCCTGAGCCGCAAAGCGGATATCGCTTTCATCCACCTCGCTGATGTAGGGCATTGAGAGCTTCACGCCGGGGACGTTAACGCCCTTGTTGTCGGAGAGCACGCCGCCGTTGAGTATGGAGCATATGATGTCGGAGGTGCCGTCGCCGTTGTCCTTTATTTCGTTGCAGCGGAGCACGATGTTTCCGTCGTCAATGAGAATACGCGTGCCTGCGCAGATGTCCTCGGGCAGACCCTTGTAGCTGATGGAAGCGCGCTCGGCTGTGCCCTCCTCCTCGCGTGTGGTGAGGGTGAAAACGCCGCCGGTCTTTATCTCGGGCTTCATACCGCCCTTGAACTTACGGAGCCTTACCTCCGGACCCTTGGTGTCGAGCAGGGTCGCAACGGGCTTTCCGGCCTCCTTGGCAATGCGGATAACGCGCTCGTGGTCTATCTTGTGGCTTTCATGCGTGCCGTGGGAGAAATTCTGGCGGGCAACGTCCATGCCGCTGTCTATAAGCGCACGAAGTATTTTATCGTCCTTTGTCGCAGGACCCAGTGTGCATACGATCTTTGTTCTTCTCATAGGTGTACACTCCGTTCTTTTGTCTGGTTGGATCTGTGATAGCCCAAAACGCTATTCTTATTTATTATAGCATTTTTTGCCTTATAAATCAAGATACAATTTGTAAAATAAGTGATAAGATTAATTTGTAACATTTACCGGTTTTGCTTATGCGCTTTTATCAACTTTTCACATTGCTGACGTATATAATTCACCTTGCGCGGTTATAATATAACCGTAAAGCAAAGGAAACAGCAAATCGGGACACAGACCGGAGCTTTACATTAAAATGCTAACCGCACCTTTTCATATAATTACCAACCAAACCAGCATCAAACCCCCGCGGGTAAAATCGCGGGGGTTTGATGTTTCTGTCAGGTTTTCAGGAAGAAAAATATTTTTCGTGAACTGGTGCTCAAGGTATTGACAAAGTAATTAGTATATGCTATACTAAATATCGACAAAAAACCTTATCAAGAGCGGCTTCGTGCATTTTGCGGGGGACTGGTCCCTATGAAGCCCGGCAACCTCTCCTGTTGATGTCTGCGTTATCGCGCAGTGCGGAGGGAAAAGGTGCTACTTCCTGCGGCGGTTTATCCGACCGAAAGATGAGGAGTGATACGATCTTCGGCTCACTCCTTGGAGTGAGTTTTTTGTTTGTTGGAAGTAAGGGACATATAGAGAAAGGAAAAACGAATGAGCAAATACTTCTTCACCTCTGAGAGCGTAACAGAGGGTCATCCTGACAAGATCTGCGACAACATCTCCGACGCAGTGCTTGACGCAATTCTCGAGCAGGACCCCATGGGCAGAGTAGCCTGCGAGACCATCACCACCACAGGTATGGTAACGGTAATGGGCGAGATAACCACCACAGCACAGATAGATATTCCGGCTATCGTCCGCAAGACGATAAAGGACATCGGATACTCCAGCTCCGAGTACGGCTTTGACGCCGACAGCTGCGCGGTGTTCACCACCATCGACAAGCAGTCCCCGGATATCGCCATGGGCGTTAACAATGCGCTCGAGGGCAGGGAAGAGAACGCGCACGACACCGGCGCAGGCGATCAGGGAATGATGTTCGGCTATGCCTGCACAGAAACTCCCGAGCTCATGCCTATGCCGATAAGCCTCGCGCACAAGCTCGCAAAGAAGCTCACCGCAGTCCGCAAGGACGGCACTATTCCCTACCTGCTCCCTGACGGAAAGACTCAGGTGACGGTAGAGTACATCGACGGCAAGCCCGCCCGCGTTGATACCGTTGTAGTATCCTCCCAGCACAAGGCTTCCGCAACACTGGAGCAGATACGCGCTGACATCATTGAAAAGGTGATAAAGCCCACTATCCCGGCTGAGCTCCTCGATGATGAGACAAAGTACTACATCAACCCCACCGGACGTTTCGTTGTCGGCGGACCTATGGGCGACAGCGGACTCACCGGCAGAAAGATAATTGTAGACACCTACGGCGGATATTCCCGCCACGGCGGCGGAGCCTTCTCAGGCAAGGACCCGACAAAGGTAGACCGCTCTGCGGCTTACATGGCGCGCTATGCGGCTAAGAACGTTGTTGCCGCTGGTCTTGCCGACAAGGCGGAGATCGAGGTCGCTTACGCTATCGGCGTTGCAAAGCCCGTATCCATCTTTGTTGATACATTCGGCACAGGTAAGGTATCCGACGAGGCTATTTCCGACGCAGTAGCCAAGGTGTTCGATTTCAGACCGGCTGCGATAATAAAGGCTCTCGACCTCAGAAAGCCCCAGTACAAGGCGCTCGCCGCTTACGGCCACATGGGCAGAGAAGACCTTAATGTAACATGGGAGCAGACCGACAAGGTAGAAGAGCTTAAGGCTGCAATAAAGTGATTTTCTGAATTTAACAGGATAAGGGGCTGCGTTCAGGCGGCCCCTTTAATTTATACAAAAAAAATCCCCGGGACAAAAGCTCCGGGGATTTTTTATGTAATTTCTGATTACTTGATGATTGTGATGTTGCCGAGAAGGGGAACACGGTTCTCCTGACCCTGGCAAGCGCCAACGAAAGCAATTATCCAGCATACGAACATGAATACGCTCCATGCCCAGCCAACGAACGGAATAGCACTGAGCAGAGAGAACAGAACCAGAACCAGTGCCTGATTGATGTGGAACTTAGCGCCTTCCTTATCGCCTGCCAGATAAGCTACGAGGAGTCCTATCCATGTAAGGTAAGCAACGATACCTGTTGTTTTTGCGTCCATAAAAAATTACCTCCTGAAATGTAAGCGCCCTGCATTTGACTGCCACAAGCCTTTGCGAATTTTTTGCAGCGCTTTAATATAATGATATAATAAAAATTAGCTTTTGTCAACAAAATACTTGTTATATTTCAGGTACCTTATTACAATTTATACGAAAAAGCTAAAAATCTCCTTCTTGTTATCAAGTATATCGGTAAATCTGTCCAAATATTCGTAAGGGTATTTAGGATTCATAAGGCGGACTATCCTGCCATTCTGCCGGTCGACAAGCTTTGTGGAGGCTCCCGCGCCTACCGCAAGTATCGTCTGGAGCTCCTCCATGATGTAGGTGTTGTAGAGGCTCTCGCAGCCCGGCTTTGAATATCCGGTGTTTTCCTGATTGTCGGCGGTGTTTTTCTGCCGGTAGAGGTAGTAAGGAACATACCCGCATTCCGCAAGCTTTTTGTGGGAGTAGTCTATCATGCGCTCAGCAGCTCCGGATTCGCTGTCGCAGCCTTCGTGGAACAGCCTTGCCGCGCGTTTCAGCGACAGGCTGTGCACCGTGATGTTCTCCGGGGAAAGCGCGCACACCCGGTCCAGGCTCACGGTGAAGCTCTCGTAGGTGTCCGTGGGGAGTCCTGCGATGAGGTCCATGTTTATCACGTCGAACCCGACTTCCCGCGCCATCAGGAACGCCTGCTCGGTCTGGGCGCTGTCGTGAGCCCTGCCGATGGCTTTCAGCACATCGTCGTTCATCGTCTGAGGGTTCACGCTGACGCGCCCGGCTCCCGCCGCCTTTATCGCTTCCAGCTTTTCAAGGGTTATCGTATCCGGGCGGCCTGCTTCAACGGTGAATTCCCGGATATGCGACAGGTCGAAGCAGTCCAGCCCGGCAAACAGCCGCTTCAGCTGCTCTGCGGAAAGCACCGTGGGGGTGCCTCCGCCGACATATACAGTATCGGGAATAAGCCCGAGATGCCGCGATATCGAAGCAAGCTGCTTTATCTCCTCGATCATTCTGCCGAGGTATTCGTCAAGCCGCGCCGCCGCCTGCTGGACAGAATGCGACACAAAACTGCAATAACTGCACCTTGTCGGACAAAAAGGAATTGAGATGTACAGACTGAACGAATTCGCGGGAATGCTTTCTTCAAGCGGCTTCTGGACTGCTTCTATCCTGCGGGCGAGGGCGAGTTTCCGGCTGCTGACGAGGTACCCCTGAATCGCCTGAGCGTCCGTCATCCTGGACAGCACCTTTACCGGGCGCACTCCGGTGAGAATTCCCCACGGCAGGTCGCGCCCGGTGAACTCCCGGAGCGCCTTGTACAGCAGAATGCACATTTCGCGCTCCTGCTCCTTTTCCGGCATATCAGCGGGGACGCTCCGGCTCATGGAGTAGCGTTTTCCGCCGCAGAACAGCTCCACAAGCAGGGTGTATTCTCCGCCGGTTTCCGTGCGCTCGGTCAGGCAGTATTCGCCCTGTGCGTCCGCCCTTTCAGTTGAAAGCTTTATCTGGACTGGCGGGAAAAAGCTTCTGAAAAGCCGTTCCACCTCGTATTGAAATTTGTGATTGCTGAAAATAAGTGTCATTTCGTGTATCCTTTTTGTTGCTTGAAAAAATACTCCGTTACGAATTCCGGGAACCTTTCCCGCGGAGCGGTGATTTTTCTGCGCGCCGTTATCATATCCTCCGGCATATCGTCGGGAAACAGCGCCGTATCTGCGATATTCAGCAGGGGCACGTCCATAAGGCTGTCGCCCGCGCATATTATCTTTCGTCCGGGAGCCGTCCTGTCCGCGAGCCGTTTTGCGATGGCGCCTTTACAGAGCTTTTCCGGGAGGGCGTAAAGCTTCGCTCCGGTGCAGAAGCATTTCACGCGCTCCCCGGCGGCGCTCCTGAGCGATTCGAGCGAGATTTCCGGGCGCTCAGACTTTGTGAAGAGAAACAGCCCGTCAACCATGCGTATCTCGAAGCTGCGGTGAGGGTCGCGCTCCATTGTTTCGCGGCAGCGGGAGAGCTCCGCGAGGCATTCCTGTGTGAAGCTGCGGGTGAGCTCCGTCCATTCCGGGTCGGGGACGCCGTTTATCAGCAGAGTGCCGCCGTTGTCCGCGAGGGCGTATTCTGGCGCGAAGCCCTCCGGGAAGCTTATCCTGCGGTACTGCTCAATGCTCCGGGTCGTCACCGGAATCACCGAAATCCCGGGCAGAAGCTCCGCCTGCCTTGCCGTAATGCAGGATATCTCAGCGCCGTCCTTGTACTCGCAGACGATATCCCCGGTGAGCTTTTTCCCGGCGGAGAAAATCAGCGTGCCGTCAAGGTCGGAGAAGAAAACCGCGTCACACATTGTCCATTACCTTGATTATGCCGCAGGCCTCGTAGCACCGGAGCGGATACTCCCGGACTTCAACGTCCTTTTCCTGCGCCAGCTCCACAATGTGCCGGGTGAGCGGGCTGTTTTTGTCCCGCAGGAGTATCAGCTCCGGAATTCGCCGCAGGAGCACACGGGTAGTTTCGCCGATTCCCGGTTTTACGAGCTTGATGTCCTTTACGCCGAATTTCTCCGCGATATCCCGCGCCTCCGCAAGACCGCCGCCGGATATCGCCGGGGGGAGCGGAGCGGCTTCGTAGCTCATTTCGCGCTCTATCGCCGAGATGAAATCCATCGTCCGGTCGGAGCCCGCAAGCTCCCCGAAGTACGCCGCCCCGTGGAATCCGTCCGGACTTATCAGTCCGTCTTTCAGCACGGTGCGGCTGAAAAGCCCGGAGACCACGCTGTTAAGGCAGGCACAGGGGATAAACATATCATCGTGAGTCCCGCACAGCCTGCAAAGCCCGGCGGGGTCGGCGAGCACGGCGATTTCGCACAGCCTGTCGAGCCTGTCCCTGCCTATCCCGTATTCATACAGAGGGAATTGCTCCATAGCGCTGCGGAGAGTGCGGGTTATCATGCCCTTTCCCGTCCAGCCGTCGATGAACTGAATCCCCTCGGCGGGGTGCCGTGCGAGGATATATTCCATAGCCCGGCGGTCTATCCCGCGCCCGACGATTATCGAAATTGAGTAGTGCGGCAGGGAAACCCCGTATTTCTTCCGGATATAGCGCTTTATCAGCACTCCCGCCGGAGTGCCCGCCCGGGCGAGGGAGACCAGCACGGCGCGCCTGCCCTTTTCCGCCCATATCGCTTCGGCAACGGTGCGCACCGCGTCCGCATTCGGCTTCGTCCAGAGCTTCAGCCCGCGCTCGTATTCATGGAAATATGCCGGGGACGGTTCGTATTCCGCCGGGAGGAGCTCGCTGTAATGCGTCCCGCCCTGTATCAGCTTTTCGCGCTCCTTTGCAGGGAGCGGCGGGAGCTTTCCGGTGATGTCGGTCAGCAGGAGCTGCACATTATCAGGCGGGTAGCTTGTGGGGAGCTTCTTCCCGTGCCAGTGGACAACGACCGCCTTTCTGCCGCCTGCCGCCCCGCAGAGCGCCTGCAGCGCGGCTTCGTCAGGAGCTTCTGCGTCTGTCATGATGACGCTGAGGTCACACGGCTGGCTGTTGTAGAGGTACACGGTGCGCTCCGGGTCGTAAACGCTGGGAAGCTTGGCGCGGTTCACTATCGGATATTCTCCC
>CALBGD010000130.1 GCA_937893735.1 uncultured Clostridia bacterium
ACCCTCGCCGCCGCGCTGACGTCGGCGGGGTATCCGGTGGAGGTGACGCCGGTGCTTAAAGGCGCGTCGAGGTTGCCGACGGGGTATACGGAGGTTGAGTGGATTGAATCGAGTGGGACGCAGTATATTGATACGGGCGTATCCGGTGGCAATTCCGCCGCCTATGAGATAGTTATGAATCCGCTTACCGCGTCGCTCTCATATGAGCAGTATTTCGCTGGCGACAAAAATCCGGTTACTCCGAAAATATTCCGCGAAGGAACCGGGACAAATATGCGATTCCAAGGGACAACCGCATTCAACGCCAATGGGTTAGACTCCGCTTTCCATGACATCGAATATTCGGGTGGAACGGTGAAAATAGATGGTTCTACGGCTGGCAATACCGGCGCCGGGGGCGGCTGGGGAACGCTTACATGGTGGGTTTTCAACGCTCACGGCGAACCGACGCTATTCTCGACAATGCGGCTTAAATCCCTGAAAATGTGGATGAACGAAATCCTCGTCCGTGACTTCATCCCCTGCAAAAAACCCTCCGGTGCTGTGGGCTTATACGACCTCGTCGGCGGGCAGTTTTATGGCAACTCCGGAACCGGGAGCTTCACCGCCGGGGCGGAGGTCGGGAAAGCGGAAGACCGCGAGTGGCAGGAAGGCGACGTGCTGTATCGTCCTCAGTGGACGACGTATCTCGACAATGTGCAGCGGCTCCGGGACGCTTACTACACGCTCGCGGAGACAGGGGAGCTTCCCGCGTCGGGGGACAAGCTGAACTACACCGGAGCGAATACCATCGAGAAGGTGCTCGCGGATATCGATTTACTGCTCGACGGCATGAAATCGAGCTATCGCCGGTGCGGAACTTTCCGCGCCGGGAACAACGCGGCACATTTGCCGCTGAAAGGAAGTATCTGATATGGCTGTATATCAAGCACCGGATATCAAAGATCGTGTCGCGACCGGTGACGACCTTTATATGATCACTGACAGCGGCGGCAAGAAGAAACTCACGCCGTCCCCGACGACAATCGAGGAGCCCGGCACGGAAATCAACCGGGCGCTGCTCATGCCGCTGATGAAAGCGGTCGAAGGGCTCGACGCGAATATCCTGCCTTACACAGACTACTGGTGGAAACGCAGGGCGAGCTCGGGCACATACGCCGAAACGCAGTCAACAGCGTTTACGCAGGAAAACGCCGGGTATTACAGTTCGATCATTTATTTCTTCTATCATGGGGAAAATGAAGACTTCCCGTCATCCGTCACTTTTAAGATCGCGTCATCGATCAGCATTAATCAATCCACGGGCGCGGTGACGATGAACAACCCGACGACGAAGACGGTTAAACGAAGCGATTATTCGTCCGAGTACACGATGGCAGAGGCATTGCAATCCATGTGCGCCGGGAAATACATCTCCGGTTTACCTTGCCAACAGGACGCGACGAAGGTTATGAAAGTCCCGCAAGCAGCTTATGTGAAAATCTACAGTGTGGCGTCCTCGACCACCGCGCCGGTGCGCGGGTATATCGGATTCCTCAGCCCCACCGGCGACTGGGGAACTTGGGGACCCGGCACGGACGTGCAGCTGATCGGAAGCATCAAGCAAACAACAACGGGCAGCTGGGAGTATCTTTCATCGCCGGATTCGACGACATATCCACACAGCGGCACTTCGGGCGGATATGAGTACATTTATTACGGGCAGATTTACTCGTATGTGCTCAACCCGCCGGAGGACAATTCTCTGGCGCTCAAGACCGTGAACATCACGTCTGCGTCGTACTCAAGCAACAAATACTCTGTCGACGTGCCGGGGAATATCTGCCTGTTTGCCCTTGCCTCGTCACGGAGTAATGCAATTGGTGTAATTGACAAATCATCGGGCAACATATGGTATGTAATTAATATCATAAGATATGGCACCGCCGCCACTGTCGCGTTCGTCAAAACAGACACACACAACATCGAAACGAGCGAGGATAAATATGATTCTCATCCAATGTACGTTTGCGCCCGGTACAGCGCCGGGAAGCTGCTCTTTGGATACGGGAACACAGGCGACGACGAGCAGTTTAACTTTGCCGGTACTGTCTATCTGCTGCCGTTAAAATAAGGAGGAACGCCATGACCTATCAACTCTGGGATAAAATATCCCCGATCTACGACATCACCGCCGAACAGGCAATGATAAATAACCCGCTGTACGGGAGCGAAAACAGCTACCTCATCCTCCGCGACGACGGCTCAATCCTCGACATCCTGCCGATCTCGACGCTGAGAACGCTGACCGGAAAGGACGACACAGCGACTGACGAGGAGGTGTGTGAGGCGTATATCGCGCAGCTCACCGCACCTGCGCCGGAGCCGTCCGGAGACCTCGCTGACCTCACCGCTAAGGTCGCCGACCTCGAAGAGCAGCTCGCCGCGGCGAAAATCTTACTGGGGGTGGAAT
>CALBGD010000131.1 GCA_937893735.1 uncultured Clostridia bacterium
CTTCTGCGCGTTGTAAAGCCCGGCGGAACTATCATCACGGCGATACCCGGAGAGCGCCACCTGTTCGGACTGAAATCCCTCATCTACGACCAGCCGCGGATTAACGAGGTCAAACCCTACGACATTCCCGGAATGGAGCTCCTCGAAAAGCGAGATGTGAACGGCGCTCTCGTCTTGAAAGACCAGGAGCTGCTGAACGCGCTTTTCACCATGACCCCGTACTATTACAAGACCTCCCAGCACGACAGCAGCCGGCTTTACAGCTACTTTGGCACTGAGGACAGCTTCTCGACTGAGATCAGCTTTCAGGTGCTCTGCTACCGCGTTATATGAAATCAGCCGCGCTCCAGAATGAAGCGCGGCTCGCATTTTTAATTCTTTTTTCGCGTGTATACCGGCTCGGAGCGGCGGTGATTCAGCGCCTGTACTGTACGCTTTTCTGCGGCGGCGCGTTCCCTCTGCGCCCTAATCTCCTCAAGGCGCTGCTTGCTCTTCTCTGCCATGTCCAGAAGCATGAGCTTGTTGTTGAAGCTCGGCTTGTCAAGAACCATGTCGAACAGCGCGTTCATGAGCTGCTCCGCCTCCTGCTCGTTTGAAACAAGACGGCGCTCCATGAGCTCACGCTGTGTTATCGCGAGCTGTCGTATGTTGTAGCACTCGCCGGTGTCCAGGATCTCCTTTAATGCGGCGGCGGAAGCCCTCAGGCGCTGCACGTCCGCTGTTTCGGAGTCCTGCTTCTTTGCGCGGGAATCCGCTATCGAGCACTGTATCAGCTTTCGCAGGTCGTCGGCTCCGAGCAGGTCAAGAAGGCGTTTCAGGTCGGCGCGGTTCTCCGGAATTTCCTTGTCGTGGTAATATACAAGCCAGCTTATCTCCCCGGCAAGCTGCTGCGGGAACTCCAGCCGGCGCATTATGCGCTCCGCAAGAAGCCTGCCGCGCTCCCCGTGGCCCTTGAAATGCCCGTGCCCCTGCCAGTCTATCGCGCAGCAATCCGGCTTTCCGAGGTCATGGAACAGCATTGCAAAGCGTATCGGGAGCTCCGGCACCGCGTAGCCGACCGACTTGCATATGTGCGTCCAGACGGTGAAATCATGATGTACGCTGTGCTGGTCGAAATCAATGCACGGCTCTATTTCCGGGATCAGATATTTCAGGATATCGGCGTACTGCTCCAGCACGCGCCCGGCATATTTTCCCATGACTATGCGGGAAAGCTCATTGAAAAGCTTGTCCTTTTCGGCGTATTCAAAGCAGCTTACATTCGCACGGATAGCCTCGCGGGTCTTGTCCTCGATGACGTACTCGTCCTCGGCGCAGTAGCGGATAGCTTCAAGTATCCTTGACGGGTCGGAGGTGAAGCACCTCGACATATCGTACCACGTTTCCGTTACGCTCTTTCCGTTCTCCTTTACCGTGCGGGACTGCATTTCTCCGATGGCGATGACCCGGGCTGGGAGCCTCGTTACTCCGCTGCGGCGGGAGGCAAGCTCCTCCGGAGTCTCGGGGTCGCGGAGCTCGAACTGCTCCTCGCGTTCCTCCTCTGCTATCATCTCGGGCGCAGGTCTCAGGGAGGCTCTGCCGCCGAACGGGTCTACAAGCCCGGTGCGCGGGCTGTAAGCCATGGCATTCATCGTGAATCCGCGGCGGAAAAGGTCTGTTTCAAGATCCTCCGCGTACATCACGCGGTTGCCGACCACCTCGCGGCGGTAGGGCGAGACCTGTATTATCATTCCGACGATAGTCACAAGCACCTCGCCGCGCTTCATTCCCTCGTCAGAAATGCGGTAATCCCTGAACGCGAACAGAATGTCGTTTACCCCGGCGTTCGTTACTATATCATAGTCCTGCGGGATGTTCCCGAGAAGAAGCTCCCGCACACACTCACCTACTATATAAGCGTCAAATCCGGCATTTTCCAGGACGTGTATCGCCTGAGTGACCTGTTCCGGAAGAATTATCAAACCTATCACCCCTGAATTTTTCTGCAATAATATTCTTCATTTATTATACTACAAAAAGCGCCAAAAAGTCAAGAGCCGAGGATAAGTCCGACCGTAAGCCCGCACACGAGCCATGCTGTGCAGTCCGCAGTGAGCGCCGCGGGAACCGCGTATCTTGTTTTGCGGACCTTTACCGCCGAGAAATACACCGCCACAGTATAAAATGTAGTTTCAGACGAGCCGAGGAGCACCGCCGCCACACGCTCCGGGAAGCTGTCCGCACCGCATTCCGAGGCAATACCGTCGTAGACGGCGAGGGCTCCGCTGCCGGAAAACGGACGGAGCAGCACCATCTGCATACACTCCGGCGGGAAGCCTACAAATCCACACAGCGGCGAAAGCAAGTCCGTCAGAAGCGCCACTGCGCCGCTCGCCCGGAGCATTCCAACGCTCACCAGAAGGAGTATCAGCGCCGGGAGTATGTCAGCGGTGGTGCGGAGACCCTCGGCGGCT
>CALBGD010000132.1 GCA_937893735.1 uncultured Clostridia bacterium
GATAATTATATGAAAAAAGCGTCAGCTCTGACTGCTTTACTGGCACTGTGCATAGGTTTTACAGGGTGCTCCTCTGCACCAGCTTCTTCAGACGGATCAGTCGTCGAATCGAGTGATGGATCACTTGCCGAATCAGGCGGTGAATCAACATCAACTGCCGAATCAAACAGCGAATCAGGCTCTGCGGACAGCAGTATTTCAGCGATACTTATGGACAACAAAAATCCTCCGCTGACCGCCGATTCATTCTCCGATAACGGGGGTACGGGTATTCCGCAGTCGTATGACGAGCTTCAGGATTTCATCAGACCATTCTCCGAGGTAAATTTTCTGGGGTTTGAGGTAGTCAGGCGCTATTCCCCCGAAGAAGCATATGAATCCACCAACGACGATATATATTTACACGGCTCTACATTGTACGACGTTCATGTTACATACGACTATATCAACGCTCAGCCGCTGGATATAAACACGAAGCTCTGCTCGGCGGGCACGGCGGAGGTACAGCACGAAAGCTTCCCGCCCTACTCAGAGGGGGATAAATTCGCCTGCTTCCTGATCCAGTTTGACCCCGACGATGTAAATGTGGAGTTCCCGGAGCTCCTGTTCGCCGTTGACGACAGCGCAGAGCCGCCGGTCGGATATCATGTCGGCTTTGACGTAATCGACTTCGTGGACAAGGACGGAAACAGCATCGGAGACAGCGGTTTCACAGCGGCCTCCGTTATCACGACAACCTCGAACAATCCCGTCACCTATACGGACAAGATACAAATGGACGCGCTGACCGATTTCCTGCGGAATGACTGGACGGAAAGAGGATATGAACTGAATACTCCATTTAACTAAAAAATATGGGCGCTGGAAAAATCCGGCGCCCTCATTATTTGCTTTTTTACTTCTTGAGCTTGAATCTTCCAGTGAGGGACTTCATGGTATTCGCCTGACCTGCAAGCTCCTCGGCTGCCGCTGCGCTCTGCTCGGAGGCTGCCGAGTTGTTCTGGGTCACAGTCGAAAGCTGCTCTACTCCGGTAGTTACCTGATTTATCGCCTCGGACTCGCCCTGTGAGTTCTTCGAGATACCCTCTATGCTGTCCACTATGCTGCCGATGTTGTTTACAACGGTGTGCAGGGATTCCGCAGTTTCGTTCGCTATCTCGGAGCCGTTTCCGACTGCGTCAAGCGTCTTGCTGATGAGCGCGGCGGTATTCTGCGAAGCCTCGGCAGACTTGGAAGCAAGGTTGCGCCCCTCGTCCGCTACCACTGCAAAGCCCTTTCCTGCCTCGCCTGCCCTTGCCGCCTCAATGGCCGCATTGAGCGCCAGTATATTCGTCTGGAATGCGATATCCTCAATAGTCTTGATTATCTCGCTTATCTCGTCGGTGTTCTTGTTGATGTCCTGCATTGCCTCAAGCATACTGTTCATACGCTGATTGCTGAGGTTTGCTTCCTTCTCAATGGAGTTCATGCTCTCGCTTGCCTTTTCAGCCTCGGAAGCGGTGCTCTTTATCTGCTCGGATATCTCGCTGATGGTAGCAACAAGCTCCTCAATAGAGCCGGCCTGCTCGGTCGAGCCGGAAGCAAGCGCCTGAGCTCCGCTGGAAACCTGATCTGCGCCGGTAGCCACCTGGTCTGCGGCAAGGTCAAGCTCGCCGAGAGTGCTGTTGAGGGACTGAGTAATATTATCAAGCGCGGATCTCAGCTTTGCGAATTCGCCCTGATAATCAAGCGTAAGACTGATGTCGAGGTTTCCGTCTGCGATGTCGTTAAGCACGGAGGAAAGCTCGTTTATGTAGCCCGCGTAATTCTTAAGCTGCGCGGCAGTCATGCTGAAGCTGTTCGCAAGCTCGCCGATATCATCTTTTGAAGTGCAGTCCACGGAAACGTCAAGCTCGCCCGCTGCAATGCGCTTTGCTGCCTCGTTGAGGGACTTTATCGGACGTGTCATCCTGCGGACCATCAGCACTGTGACTGTCACTGCAAGCGCGCATACTATCAGAATTGTAGCTACAATGCGGACAAAAAGCTGATTGTTCTCGCTGAATATCTCCATTCCGTCTGCGGTGAATATCAGCTTCATGCCGTTGTCAAGCGGAGTAAACACAGCGCGTCTGTTGACGTTTCCTATCTTTGCGGATACCATCTTGTTAGTGCCGCTCTCTATCTGTGAAATGAGCGCCCCCATATTTCCGGCGTCGGAAAGCGCAGAGCCGAACTCAAGGTCGCGGCAGTACATTACATTGTTATTGGAATCAACGATGATCGGGAGGTATGTGGAATATGTATCACTGTCCTCGGAAGCGTTTTCTATCATCGTGAAATCAATATCCATGCCGACAACGCCGACGTTAACGCCGTCACGGAACAGCGGAACGACATAGGAGATCATGTAGATGCCGACATTCGCATTGTAATAAGGGCTCATCCATGTGGCTTCGCCGTTGTTTACCGGAGTGTAATACCAGCCTACGTGCTCGATATCCGACTTGTCATATACGCTGAAATCTGTCGGGGTAACGCTCTGGAACGCTTCATCAGTGCTGTTTCTGGTGAGGAACAGTCCGGAAGTAGGCTCGGTGAAATCCGGGTTATATCTGAGGTAAGAGCAGACTGCACCCTCCGTGTTCGCTGAAGCGTTAAGGAGAACCTGTTCCATTTTTCCGGTAAACTCCGTCACATATGAGCTGTCTGTCTGGAACTTGCTGAAATCATCAAGATCCGCCATTGCAATATCACAAACGGTATCCACGGACTGCGCAACGCGGCTCAGGCAGGAATCTATCTCAGAGGTCACATTATCACATTCGGACATCATTATTTCAGACGACTTATCCGTCATGAAGACGCTGGAATGCGTCAGCGACAGGATACCAACTGCTGCTGATGATACCACTGTACAAACGGCGACCATCAGGCTGATCTTTTTAGTAATATTCATATTACCCTCCGTTAAAGTGACCACAGCCAGACTTAAGGAATTGAAATCTGACAGGTCAAATATATGGTTTGATGTACCACCTAGTCAATTATACTACTTTTTTATAAAAATTTCAAGAGTTTTTTATAACTTTTGATGAATATTTGAATTAGCTTTTAATTTTAATATGTAAATGTAATAAACAGATGTAAATACAAAAAACCGGCGTTCTGACACCGGTTTTTTGTATTACAATTTGACTGTGTCAAACATATCCTGCTGAACCAGCCAGCCTGGAACGTAACAGCGGTTGACCGTCCACCAGCTTACTCCGGCGAGGCCATATTCGTCCACCAGACCATATTTCGCGGATATGCTGCGCGGATCGTCGAACCATACAATGTGCTGCATTCCATTTTCCGTGTAGTAGAAAAATGGTGCCTGCGCCTGCTCATCATACTGTATTTCCACCCCGTAGTTTATCGCAAGCTGAACCGCCTCGTTCAGACCTACGCTGCGTGCCGCCGTCCCGCGCATGAACGGCAGCGTCCAGTCATAGCCGTAATTCGGCATTCCCATCAGTATCTTTTCGGGAGGTATCTCGGTCACTGCGTAATCAAGCACGCGCCTTACCTCGTTTATCGGGGAGACCGCAAGCGGAGGGCCGTAAGTATACGTCCGGCGTCATTATAGTATTTTATGCTGTGGAAAAGCGCCGGACGCAA
>CALBGD010000133.1 GCA_937893735.1 uncultured Clostridia bacterium
TTTGCGACTATATCCCTTTGATGTCCCCTGTTAAGGCAGGGGATTTTCTTATTTCACTGTTACCGCATTTGACCATGTTCCGTAATAGGTCATGCCATTCACTTCTTATATGGGCTAATCTTGAACTGCCCGGTGTACCCAATCGTATACGGTACGGCTGAGTTTCCATAGTTTCCGGGAGGTTCTGTGCGAATGCCGCAAGACCCGGCGCAGATACCACAGGCAAGCCTGCTTCCATCACGCAGGTCAAAGCTGAAAACGCTCAGCTGTGGAAGAATGTTAGCTATTTTTGTTTGCCACGTTTTATGGAAGTTCTTGACTTGAACGGGTCTTTGTGATATAATAAAGCGAAAGTGTTAGACAGGGTATACTTATTTAAATCTAGTCTGTACTTCTGAAATACGGAATATAAATATACAAGCCCTGAACAGGCTGAGATACAGAAAAATCGGGAGGCAAACAACACATGACAATGGACGAACTAAAGCCGGGACAAAGCGCTTACATAAGCTCTGTCGGCGGCAGCGGTGCTCTTCGGCACCATCTTCTTGATATGGGACTTACCCCGGAAACTGAGATAACTCTGCAAAAGGTAGCCCCCATGGGAGACCCGGTGCAGTTTCAGCTCAGGGGCTATGAGCTGACGCTCCGGCTGGAAGAAGCACGCAAGGTTTCAGTTGAAAGAGTACATACTAAGGCGGTCAGGGCGTCGGTCGTCGGGGCGCGCCGAACCAGCAGTACTCCCCACCCGGGAGTCGGCGAGGTCAGCAAATCGGGCGGATATCACCCGGTGCACGGCGGCCCGACTATACCTAAGGGAGCGCCGCTGACATTCGCGCTTGCAGGAAACCAGAACTGCGGAAAAACAACGCTGTTCAATCAGCTCACGGGGTCTAATCAGCACGTCGGCAATTTCCCCGGAGTGACCGTAGACCGCAAGGACGGCACCATACGCAGCCACCCGGAAGCTACTGTAACTGACCTTCCGGGAATATACTCCCTTTCGCCATACTCAAGCGAGGAAATAGTTACCCGCGATTTCCTGCTGAATTCCAAGCTCAACGGAATAATCAACATCGTGGACGCGTCCAATATCGAGCGGAATCTGTACCTCACAATGCAGCTTATGGAGCTTGGCATACCAATGGTGCTCGCGCTGAATATGATGGACGAGGTGCGCGCGAACGGCGGCTCAATACTTGTCAATGAGCTGGAGGAAACACTTGGTATTCCGGTGGTGCCGGTATCTGCCGCCAAAAACGAGGGTATCGACGAGCTTATCGACCACGCGATACACGTTGCACGTTATCAGGAAAGCCCGGTGCGAATGGATTTCTGCCCGGAAAGCAAGGACTCCAAGGATAAGGTAGGAGCAGTACACCGCTGTATCCATGCGGCTTCGCTGCTGCTCGCGCCGGATATTCAGGCGGCAGGGCTTCCGGTCAGGTTCTCTACAACAAAACTCGTGGAAAACGATGAACTTATTGAGGAAAGGGTGAAGATACCCGACGAGAAAAAACAGGCTTTTGACCAGCTTGTTAACATCATGGAGCAGGAGACCGGCATGGACAGAGAAGCCGCCCTCGCAAACATGAGATTCTCATTCCTCGAAAACCTCTGCGAGAAAACAGTGGTGCGCCCGCATGAAAGCCGCGAGCACAAACGCAGTATGCAGATAGACAAGCTCCTGACCGGGAAATATACCGCTATTCCCTGCTTTATCGGGATAATGGCGATCGTTTTCCTGATGACGTTCAGCCTTATCGGAGCGTGGCTCTCAGACCTGATGGGAATGGGCGTAGATTTTGTGGTAGAGTGGATAGCAAAGGGACTTGCATACCTCGAAGTAAATCCGGTAGTTCAATCGCTGGTCGTAGACGGAATATGCGCCGGCGTAGGCAGCGTGCTCAGCTTCCTTCCGACCATCGTTACGCTGTTCTTCTTCCTTTCCATTCTTGAGGACACCGGATACATGGCAAGAGTTGCATTCGTAATGGATCGCCCGCTGCGTAAACTGGGACTTTCCGGGCGGAGCTTCGTACCAATGCTGGTGGGATTCGGCTGTTCCGTGCCGGCGATAATGGCAACGCGTACCCTTTCCAGTGAGCGCGACAGGAAAATGACTATCCTGCTTACTCCGTTTATGAGCTGTTCCGCAAAGCTGCCGATCTATACGATGATGGTCGGAGCTTTCTTTCCGGCGCAGTACAGGGTGCTCGCAATGATCGGGCTGTATATCTTTGGAATCCTGTGCGGTATGCTCTACGCCCTGCTTCTGAAAATAACACGCTTCCGCGGCGAACCGGTGCCATTCGTTATGGAACTCCCTAACTATCGGCTTCCCAGCGCCAAAAGCGTTTTCCAGCTCCTCTGGGAAAAGGCAAAGGATTTTATCCAGAAAGCATTCACCGTAATTTTTGCCGCCTCCATCGTTGTGTGGATCCTCCAGACATTTGATGCTCGTCTGAATATCGTTGATTCCCCGGAAAACAGCCTGCTTGCAATGCTCGGAGGACTAGTGGCACCGATTTTTGCTCCGCTCGGCTTCGGTGACTGGAGGACTTCCACCGCCCTGCTGACAGGATTTACGGCTAAGGAAAGCGTGGTTTCTACGCTTACGCTGCTTCTGGGCGGGGACGTATCGCAGATAAATACGCTGTTCACTCCGTTCAGCGCAGTTGTTTTCCTTGTATTCGTGCTGCTCTACACTCCCTGCGTTGCCGCCATCGCAACCGTCAAGCGTGAGCTTGGAAGCGCACGCGCCGCAGCGGCTACCGTACTCATACAGTGCGCGATAGCGTGGGTAATGGCGTTCCTTGTACACACTGTCGGTCTGCTTTGCGGACTTGCCTGAAAGGATACGCCTATGAACTGGATTAGCATTCTGCTGATAATTCTGATAGCCGCCGGATTTTTCGCGGCAGTCAGACATTCAATGAAACACGGCTGCTCATGTGGGAAAAGCGGCTGTCAGGGCTGCAAAAAATGCTGCAAAAAATAAAAAAATGGTGCTCCGAAAAAGAGCACCTGAGACCGTCGAAAAAGTCCTAATGGCAGTAAATTTTAAAGAAACTGTGGGGGAAAAACTCTTGTTTTTCCCCCACACCCCTTTTAGCGCTTATGGGGCGTAAAGCCGCACTCCGTGCGGAGTCGCGGGGCTCTGTTCTGTCGGTCAACCCCTCTGTCGCTTCGCGACACCTCCCCCACCGGGGAAGACCACCCGCCCCCCGCCAGCCTTTTATTAGTTTACGCTGGAAGCGAAGCGTTTTCAAGGCGTAAATTAGAGGCTGGACCGAAAACTTTCATAGCGCTACGCGCAAATTTTATAGGTCTTTCGACAGACTGTGGTGCTACGAAAAAGAGCACCTTTTTTATTCCCACGCCTTGCAGACGTCCACCCATTCCTTATAACCAGAATACCTTTGCATCTCGTCAATGGTGAGCTCTATGGCGCTGTTGCTGCTTCCGCACGCCGGGAAAACCGTTGTGAAGCGTTTCAGCGACACATCAAGATACACCGTAACTCCGCTGTTCACGGCAAACGGGCAGACGCCGCCTATCGCATGGCCTATGTACTGCACGACCTCATCGGGCGTCAGCATTTTGGCTTTCTTTCCGAACTTCGCCTTGTACTTGGCGTTGTCTACTTTTGCGTCTCCCGCCGTTACTATAAGTATCGGCTCGTCGCCGACCATGAATGACAGCGACTTGGCTATCCGGCAGGGCTCGCAGTGGAGCGCCTCCGCCGCCAA
>CALBGD010000134.1 GCA_937893735.1 uncultured Clostridia bacterium
CTTCAAAAAGAACGACCCGCGGAAAGGACAGATGATTTATGACACTGAAGAATATGATATCCGACGGCGAGAAGGTTCAGGTTTTCGAGGTTGACGGCAAGGCTGTCAAGGTATTCAAGGATCCCAATGAACCGAAGAGCGTTGTTCTTTACGAAGCACTTACACACTCCAGAGTTGAGGAGACCGGTTACAGCCGCGTTCCCGCACTCGAGGAGGTTACTAAGATAGATGGCAAGTGGGCGATTTCCTATCAGTTCGTTAAGGGCGACACCCTTTCCGAGCTGATGAAGAAGGATCCCAAGAAGGCTGACGAATACCTTGAGCAGATGGTAGACCTCCAGATCGAGATCAACTCCCAGCGCTCCCCGAAGATCAGCCGTCTGAAGGATTACCTGAAGCGCTCCATCGAGGGTCTGGACATGATCGACGATGTAAAGAAGTACGAGCTTCTTACCCGCCTTGAATCCATGCCGAAGCACGTAAAGCTCTGCCACGGCGAGTTCACTCCGGACAACATCATCATCAACGATGACGGCGTTTTCGTGGTTGACTGGCTGAAGGCTAAGCAGGGCAATGCTTCCGCTGATGTTGCAAAGACCTACCTGTGGTTCTGCCTGCATCACCACACAGAGTACGCTGAGAAGTACCTCAAGCTGTACTGCAAGAAGACGGGCACCGCTGTCAAGTACGTTCAGGACTGGCTCCCCATCGTGGCTGCCGCACAGCTCAAGTTCAAGCGCCCTGAAGAGCGTGAGCTTCTGCTCACCTGGATCGACATTGCGGATTACGAATGATTTCTTACTATTAGTTGTTTTTCTCCTTTTCATAATACTTATCGGGCATAACTCGACCCCCTCCGGACTTCGGAGGGGGAATTTTTTTTTGATGTAAAATAAAAATCAGGGCACTATAATATGCCCTGATTCTTCGGTCAGTTGTTTATTCTCCGATAAAGCTCGCCCACCGGGAGACCCATAACGTTGTAATAGTCGCCCTCTATCCTCTTCACAAGGAGCGCGCCCCTGCCCTGTATGCCGTAGGCTCCCGCCTTGTCCATGGGGTCGCCGGTGGCAGCGTAGGCTTCTATTTCCGATTCAGTCAGCGGGAAGAATTCCACGGTGGTCTCCTCAACGAAGCTGATCGTTTTGTCTGGCGTTATAACGGTAACTCCCGTGAAAACGCTGTGCTTCCTGCCGGAGAGCCTGCGGAGCATTTCCACCGCGTTTTCGCGGCTGTGCGGCTTCCCGAGGATATCTCCGTCTATCGCGACAACGGTGTCTGCGGCGATTATAGTGTCCGTAACGTCTCCGCTGGGGAATTTCCGCGCGGATACCTCTGCGGCCTTCTGCTGTGAAAGCAGCAGCACTGCTTCGTCCGGGGCGATATTCGCCGGGAGCTTTTCCTCGCCCTGCGCGGGGATAACCTCAAAATCCGGGGTTATAAGCGCCAGAAGCTCTCTTCGGCGCGGAGACTGGCTTGCAAGTATCATCACTTCTTGCCCTTTACCTTGTGCTCGGGGGTGTAAGGGTGCTGTGCGCCGTAGATATCGTTATAATTCTTGATGCACTGCTTGATTACCTCGACAGCCTGCTTCTGACCCATCACCTCGTTAACTGCGGTCGTCTTTCCCTCAAGCTGCTTGTAAACGGAGAAGAAGTGGCGCATTTCCTCGAACAGATGGCTCGGGAGCGCTTCTATCCCGCGGTATGCGTTGTAGGTGGGGTCCTCGAACGGGATAGCGATTATCTTCTCGTCGTTCTTGCCGTTGTCCAGCATGGTGATCACTCCGATAGGATAGCACTGTACCAGCACCAGCGGGTCGATAGGCTCGTTGCAGAGCACCAGTACGTCCAGCGGGTCGCCGTCGTCCGCAAGGGTGCGCGGGATAAAGCCGTAGTTTGCGGGGTAGTGGGTGGAGGTGTACAGGATACGGTCGAGGATAATAAGACCGGTCTGCTTGTCCAGCTCGTACTTCTTCTTGCTGCCCTTTTCGATCTCGATAACTGCGATGAAGTCGTTCGGGGTTATGCGGTCGGGGTTTATGTCATGCCATATATTCATATCGGTGGTCTCCTTTTCGGTTTTTAGTAAGTTCATTATACAACTTTTAACGCGGTATTTCAAGTAGTTTCCGAAGAAATCCGTCACTGTATCACTTTTGCGGCATATTATAGTAGTGACCGGGAATGACCCCGGGGGAATACGGCGGAGGTGTGTGATGGAAGAATATCTGTTTCTCGGCGGCGACAGGCGTATCATTTATGCGGCGGAGCTGATAGCGCAGAGCGGCGCAGTCTGCGCAGAGGGTCTGTGCGGGAATTTTGCCCCTCCGGAGGGCAGGTATTCAAGGATAGTTCTGCCCCTGCCGTTTTCCCGGGACGGAATGACGATAAACGCGCCGTTTTCGGAGAAGCCGCTGCCGCTTTCCCTTATCGCGGAGTACGCCGCGCCGGGTGCGCTGGTGCTGTCCGGCGGAACGTCACCGGAGCTCGAAAAACTCTGTGCGGAAAACGGGCTGAGGCTTGCAGACTACTTTACCGGCGAGGAACTCACGCTGAAAAACGCCGTCCTTACGGCGGAGGGCGCGGTGTCCCTGCTGATAAGCAGCTCCGACGCGGCGATCTTCGGAGCGGGAGCGCTGATAATCGGCTACGGCAGGATAGGCGGCTATCTGGCGCGGATACTGCGGGATATGAGGTGCCGTGTTACAGTCGCAGCGCGTAGTCCGATACAGCGCGAAAAGGCCCTGCTGGACGGAATGTGCACGCTCCCCGCAGACCTCGCGGAGCTTGCGGCGGCGGGAGCGGATTTCGTTATAAACACGGCTCCGGCGCAGCTCCTGACGGAGGAGTGCTTCGGGAGAATGCGTCCGGGCACTGTTTACATGGAGCTCGCCTCGAAGCCCGCAGAGCCTGAGAAGCTCTGGGCGGAGAAAGCCGGCGTAAGGCACGTTATGGCTTCCGGGCTGCCGGGGAAATTCTCAGCAAAGACAGCGGGGGAGGCTGTCGCGCAGGCGATAATCGCGGCGGCCTCCGTATGACCACGAAAGGAGGATTCCGCCTGAAACACGGCGGTAACTATATATGACCGATATTTCAAAGCTTGCGGGGCTGCGGGTGGGGGCAGCTGTGTGCGGCTCGTTCTGCACGTTCTCGCGGGCATTCAGGGCGCTGGAGGAGCTCACGGCGGCGGGCTGCGATGTCACCCCGATAATGTCGGAGTGCGCCTACACCACGGATACGCGTTTCGGCAGGGCTCAGGAGCACGCCGCGCGGCTGTTCGACATCACCGGAAAGACGGTGCTCCACGAGATAACCACCACCGAGCCGATAGGTCCCAAGAAGATGTTCGATGTGCTGCTTGTGGCTCCATGCACCGGGAATACTCTTGCTAAGCTGGCGGCGGGAATAATTGATACACCCGTCTGCATGGCGGTAAAGAGCCACCTTCGCAGCCAGCGCCCGGTAGTCATTGCGGTGTCTACGAATGACGCGCTTGCCGGAGCCTCCAAGAACATAGGAATACTGCGGAATTACAAGCACTTCTACTTCGTACCGCTGAGGCAGGACGACCCGGTAGGGAAGCCGTTCTCGATGGTCGCGGATTTCACGAAGATCCCGCAGACGATAGAGGCGGCGCTTGACGGCGTGCAGATACAGCCGATGATAGCGGACAGACCAATATAAAGAAAAGGCGCTGTGAGCGATTTCACAGCGCTTTTTAATTATCCCTCAGCGGTACCTGCTTCGGCATAGTCCGACATATTCACCGCACTGCCGGTCATGTCGTCAGTGCCGGTGAGTGCCACGCGGTCTATCGTGTACCATGCGGAGGTAGAATTGTGATCCTCCAGCGAGTCATAGAGCTGTATCGTGACTGTTCCGTCATCGTTGTTCTGTGTGCCCGCCATTCCCGGAACATATCCCTCCGGGCTGTTCGCCTTATAGTAGCGCTGGGCAATCTGCACCAGCTCCCCGTTGCTGTAAAAATGGAATCCATCTGCGTCGCTGGATATGAATACGAAATTTTCCTCCGTGCCGTCCTCCCATGTGAGGGTAACGCTTTCCTCTGAGATATCCGAGGGGACTGCAATGGTGTTGTCGTCCGCCGCACCCATGTGGAATATTATGTTTTCCTCGCCGTATTCGTATTCAAAGGGGAGGCCAATCCCGGACTCAAAATCACGGGTGGAGCCGCCTGTTTCGTCAGCATAGAATAAGAAATATTCATTGCTTCCGCGCCATGCTCCGGGCTTGAATACCAGGGAGTCAGTGCTTGTGGAAGTTTGCGCAGTCTGGCTGTCGGAAGTGGGCTGGGCAGTGGTAACGTCCGGCTCTTCGGCGGTGGTATTTTCAGCGGAGGTATCGGCAGGAGAGGTTTCCTGTTCAACAGCGGAAGCGGCGCCGGAGCTTTCCTCCGCCGGGGAGCTGACCTTATCCGACTGACAGCCTGTCAGGAGCATTCCAGCCGCCGCAATTATTGCTAAATATTTTTTCATATTGTATCCTTTCTGACACAGTTGTGTTTATCAGTGTCCAAAATATTTTATAAGTGTACAGTAGAACAGTGAAAAATATATGTTTGATATGTGACAGATATGTGATTCGATGCATTAGATAAAAGTCATATAACAAAAAAATCCCCCGCCTGTAAAACGGGGGATTTTTTATAATCAGCCTGCGGAAACTATGTTAGACCATGAGCCGTACACTGTCTTTCCGTTTACCTTTGCATAGGGACGAATCCTGTATTTGTAGACGTTTTTCTGTGTGTTGAGCTTGGTTATGGTTTTGGTGAGCGTGTCCGCGGATTTTATGGTGCTGAGTTTGGTGTAGCTCTCTCCGTTGGTGGAGCACCATATTTCATAACCAGCGGCGCCGCTGGACTTCTTCCAGCTCAGTACAGCCTTGCTCTTGGATACCTCGTCTATCGAAATGAAAGTTTTCTTGGGGACTATCTTGAATGTAAGAGTTTTGGTGCCGGTGTAGTTTCCCTTTCCGGTGATGGTCACTGTTGCAGTGCCCATTTTGGTGTTGTTCTTGTAGGAAACGGTGTAGTCGGTGCCTTTTACGAGCTTCTTGCTGACGTCCTTGACGGTGACTGCGGGCTTTATTGCCTTGCCGGTGTAACTCTTGTTGGATATTTTGCTGAATGTAAGAGTTGAAATATCAATATCTGAGCGTACCGTATCATAATCCATCGTAACAGTAGATATGTACCACTGGTTATCACCGCAGAATAAGTTTTCGCCGACATTACCGATATACCCCATATAGTTTACTGCTAAATGAAGTGCATTTTTTCTAAGTTCAACAGCTATGTCAGAATCATTGCTGTAAGATAAGATTATCATAGGGCAACCCATATCGTCCATAGTTGCAATAGCCTCGTAGCTTGAAGGGTCAACCGCTGTGTTATTGACAATTGTTCCGTATACGTAACGCTGAGGTTTGCCGTTAAAATAAGCGAAGATGTGATAGGTATCATTAATGTATATATTGGCAGATAAGCTTGAATTTGAATCAAGTGAAAGAGCATTCACATAATTGTTGTAGTCATCGGCATCAAATGTAAATATTGCACTTGTATAGCCTTCTGATGTTGTATAATAAAACTTGACACCCCACGCTCAAAATAATATACTAAAA
>CALBGD010000135.1 GCA_937893735.1 uncultured Clostridia bacterium
GGCGCTGCATGATGAGTTTATTGTTCGGTCTGGGGAGATGCTCAAGGAGTATGAGAAAAATAACAATGAACATCTTGTGATAGAATTGGAAGAGTACACTAGACAGATTAACCGTTCTAGAAAACAAATGGAAAAATAACGAGTGATTCTTTATTGAATCTTCAAGTAAGGTTTTTCAGACAAACCTCGAATCCGTAAGTTCCCCGAACAGAAAATACCCTTCCTGATAAACGCTGAAAGTTCCTATAACAGTGACTTCTTCGCCCTCGGACGGGTACACGGAAGAATCCTCCGCAAGAGTGAATTCAAGCCCCTGCGCGCAGCAGGCGGTGGCGTCCTTGACTATGCAGGCATGGTAGACCCTGCCTGTATCCGGGTTTTCGTAGCTTGTGTACTGACCTTTCATCTTTATCGTTTTACCGATATAGCTTTCCGGAGAACCCAGCATATTGTAAACTTCCGAATACACCATAACGCTGCTCATCGCAGTGAGGTCAACATCGACGCTTTCAACAGGAGAGCTTTCTGCGGTCGGCGTAGTAGTTTCGGTCGGTACGGTAGTTTCCTGCGGCTCTGTAGAAGTTGTTTCGGGAATCTGCTGTTCCGTTTCGGTGGGAGTCTGTTCAGCCGTGACTGCTGGTAAACTCTCTTCCGCGGGGACTGCTGTTGTTTCCTCTGTGCCGCTTGTTTCGGGAACGCTTTCCGGAACGGTCGTGATTTCAGTTGACAAAGTCGTTTCGGGAACCGTCATCTGAGTTGTCACAGGCTTCACCGTGTACTTCGGCATATCTCCCTTAGTATCGGAAATATAGTCGCTGTACGTGTATCCGGAAAGTTCCGTACTGCTGCACGCAGTCAGCGAAATCAGCAGCACGGATATTATTATAACACCGAGTTTTTTCATCGTCCGACACCTCGCAGTCCTCCCACCAGTGAGAAAACCGCAAAGGCAGCTATCTGCACGGCGACTATCGTGGAGCCTACCGGAGTCCCGGCAAGCACAGATGTGAGTATCCCCAGGAACGAACAAGCGACCGACAGCACTGCCGAGCATATCGTGACACTCAGGAAGCTGCGGAATATTCTCATTGCTGACAGCGCCGGGAATATCACCAGCGCAGAGATAAGCAGCGAACCGACAAGATTCATCGCCAGTACGATTATCACCGCAACGACTACTGCAATGAGAAGATTGTAGGCTTTTACATTGGTTCCTGCCGCTTTCGCGAAATCCTCATCGAATGTTACTGAAAAAATCTTGTTGTAGAACAGGACGTATATCCCTATGACCACCACCGACATAACGGCGCATAGCCATACATCGGTGGGAGAAAGCGTGAGGATAGACGTCGAGCCGAATAAAGTCGTGCATACGTCGCCCGACAGATTTGATGAGGTCGAGAAGATATTCATAAGCAGATATCCTATTGCAAGGGAGCCGACGGATATCATAGCGATAGCCGCGTCGCCCTTTATTTTAGTGTTCTGACTGGTACGGAGCAAAAGCACGGCGCTTATCACGGTTATCGCCATGACTACCGGCATTTCGTTTGAAAGGCTCAGCACCGCCGCTATCGCCATTGCACCGAACGCCACATGGGATAATCCGTCGCCTATATACGAGAACCGCTTCAGCACCAGCGTTACGCCCAGCAGCGAAGAGCAGAGCGCGATGAGTACGCCGACTATCAAAGCATACCTCACAAAGGGATACTGCCAGTAAAGCTGGAGCTTTTCAATTACAGCGTTCATTACTGCTCACCGCCTTTCTGCTGTTCGCTGTTCAGAAATTGCTCCCTTGTTCCGAAGAAAACGGAGCTGCCTGTGTGCAGCACATGGGAAGCATACTTCACAGCTGAGGTGTCGTGGGTTATCATGATTATGGTTATACCATCTTCTCGGTTGAGCCGAGTAATGAGCCGATACATATCTGCGGTAACGGCGGGGTCAAGTCCGGATACCGGCTCGTCAAGCAGCAGCATCTCCTGCGCCGCACACAGCGCACGGGCGAGAAGAACCCTCTGCTGCTGACCTCCGGACAATTCGCGGTAGCACCGCGATGAAAGCTCCTTAATATGCATTCGGAGCATGGAATCGTCTGCAAGCTGTTTTTCCTCCTTGTTGTAGAACGGGCGTTTCCCGCAGCGCCCCTGGCAGCCGGAGAGCACAATTTCCCTGACGGAAGCCGGGAAATCCTTCTGCACGTCGGTCTGCTGCGGAAGATACCCTATTTGGCGGGGTTTCAGCCCGTTACCTGTCTGTATCTTTCCGCCAAGCGGCGGCAGCAGCCCGAGGATTGTCTTCATCAGCGTG
>CALBGD010000136.1 GCA_937893735.1 uncultured Clostridia bacterium
GTAGAGTATCCTCGCTACGAACATATCCTCACCGTGAAATACGCCGCGCCCTCCTGCCGTGAGCCGTCAGCCACGCAGCCGCCGAGCCCCACCTCGTCGCCGTCGTAGAGCTCCTGCGGAGAGGTGGAAATGCGCGCGTTGTTTATGTAGGTGTGGTTCACGGAACCGCAGTCCGCAATGAACAGCCTGCCGTCCAGCACCGTGAATTTCGCGTGGGTGCGGCTGACGTACTGCTTCTGCGAAAGATAGCCGCTCATCTCCTGCTCCCTGCCGACTGTGGTTTCCTGCCGGGTCAGCTCATAGGCGAAACTTCCGTCAACTGCGGCAAGCGTAAAGTGCGCGGCGGACGCGCTTTCCGGCTCCGGGGCGGGAATTATGTCCGAGATATCCTCGCCGCACTGCGCGCATTTCCGAGCCGCCGGGGGATTCACCGCGCCGCACTCGCAGACTCGCACCAGCTTTTTTGCCGGAGCGGGCGCCTCCCGGACTTCCGAAGCCCCGTCCACTACCGGGGAGGCTGTTATGTCCGCCTCGCACCGGGCGCACTCTATCCGGAACGGCTCGTTGTGGAATCCGCAGTCCGGGCAGACCTTGTATTTACTCATCTGAACTCATTTCCTTTACAGTTTCTCCGGAGTACTCCGCGCGGCGGTCGGCGGAGATATCGGCGGTCATGTCGTAGTCCGAAATGTTTATCACCTGCGCGTACTCCGCTTCCGGCGGGAGCAGAGATATGTGCTCGGCGGTCACGCCCTTTTCCGCCAGCCGCCGCTCAAACTCCCGGAATTTGCCGCAGAAGCTGCGCATATCCTCGGTGAGCCGCCCGGTCTCCTCCGCGTCCGGAAGCCGGTCGGCGGTGTCCGCGCCGCCAAGCTCCATAGTTATGCTGCCGCTGTCGGAGTAGGTCACGTTTACCACGGTGCCCTCGCTGAAGCTGTACAGCTCGCTGCGGAAGCGCCGCCCGCTCTTCTTCACCACGGAGCGCCCTCCCACAAGGCGATAGCCCATATCCTCCATCACCTCGTCAACGGAGGCGCTGATATAGCTCTGCTCCTTTTCGTGGAGTATCTCAGCCTCCAGCTCAGATACAAGCGCGCTCAGCCTGCCGTCCGCGCCCGGGGCAAACGGCACTCCCTGCGGAGCTGTGCCCTTTTCTTCGCACAGCGCGTGATATCTCGCAAGAAGCTCGTCGTACCTTCCGCCGATGCTCTCCCGCAGCGCCGAGTAGCTGCGGCACTCCTTTTCAAGCGGTATCACGGTCATGGCGCGGAAATTCTGCATATATCCCTCATCGGAAATTTCCGCAAGCTGGCGCTCGGCGGCCGCGATATCCTGCCGGAGCGCTTCGCTCAGCTCCAGCCCGGAAAGCTCCGCCAGCCGCGCCAGAATCCCCTTTCGCAGTTCCTCCATGCGCCGCTGCGCCGGAGTTTTTATGCTGCTGAAATCCGCGCCGGAAATGCTTCCGGTTATGTCTGATTTCAGGCGAATGAGGTTCCCGGCGGCTGTTCCGTCCAGCTCCGCGTGGAGCTTCGTAAGGCGCTCAAGCGCCGCCTTTGCGGATTTGACAGCCTTTTCCATCACGTCCGGGGATTTGCTGTTTCTGGCTTCGGCGAGGGCTTTCAGCTCCGCTTCAACGAGCCTCTGAAGCTCCTGCTTCTTCTCAGAATAGCCGCTGTCGCCGCCCGAGCGCTCCGCCAGAAGAGCGGAATGTTCGTCATACTCCGCCGGGAGCTTCGCCAGCCCGCCGATTTTTTCGGTCAGGTGTGTGATGTGCGCCCGGGCTTCGCCTTTACGACGCTCGGCTTCATGCTGCTTTATCAGAGCCCGGCGCTGAGCCGGGGTCAGCTTGTAGTTCGATGTTTTCGGTCCGCTCACGCTGTCCCTCCGTTCTATGAAAGCGAGCTTTTCCAGCTCTCGACCTCCCTGCCCTTTCCGAGGGAGATAAGCCACGCTTCAAATTGTATATCCAGCACGGAGCCGCCGTTGATAAGTCCGCCGCACAGCTCCTCAAATTTCAGAATATCCTCCGTCAGCAGGCGCTTCATACAGCGCACAAGGTCGTCCGGGGTATCGAAGCTGCCGCCGCCCGCGTGCAGCAACTTCCCTCCGGTCAGCACGAAGCCTGCGGTGTACCGCGCCACTGCGGCGCTGCGCGGGTCGCCGGAGCTTACCTCCGCCATATCCTCGATATTCCGCGCGGACTGTATGAGCTCCGTTTTCTCAGGACAGGCGCTGCGGACGTACTCCGAAATCAGCCGCCGTGACAGGACCTCCGTGATGAAGCCGTCGTCCATGCCGCTGCCGGCTCTCATCTGGGTCAGGATATACTCCCCGAGGGCGGTAACGCTCTCAAACCGGCGGGATTTCCAGCAGAACGCCCTGTACTCCGGGTCGAGGCGGTACAGCAGCCGGAAAAACGCGATATCCGGGTCGGCGCCGCCTGCGGCTTCCTCCTCCGCGTCCATGGCGGCGCTGGCAAGCTGCGGCTCGAACGGCTTCAGGAACGCCGACAGAATGCCGCGGAACACCTGCTTCTTGCCCTGCTCCCAGTTCTCTGCGAAAGCGAGAACCACCTCGTGTATGCTCCCAAGCCGCCTGTCCATGAACGTATACGCCGGAAAAGCCGCAGAAACTGAGCTCCCCGCCCCTGGGAGCGGCTGAGGGATTCCCCTGCACCAGTTCTCGACCTCGGTATAGGTCCAGCGGCGGTTGGGGTTATCCTTGCGGCGGCGGTTCGTTATGTCGTAGTAGGTCAGCGCGGAGATGAGCTCCTGCAGCTCCCCGGGCATGGAATCCGGCAGCGGAATGCTCTGAATAACGGTGTACCGCGCTATGTCCTCCGCGGACATATCCGCGTAGGGAGTTTTCCCGCAGAACAGCTCATACAGCGTTATTCCGAACGAGTAGTAGTCCGATTCCTCCAGAAAAAGCCTGCGGAAAGTTTCCGGCGCGGAGTACTCCGGGGTCATTCCCGTGGAGGTCACAACAACCGTGCTGCCGTCCGTCTGCACCGAGCTTATGCCGAAATCTATCACGGCGATGTCGCCGCTGTCCGTCAGCATTATGTTGGAGGGCTTGAGATCCTTGTGGAGTATCCCCACGTCATGAAGCGCCGCGAGCGCCTCGTTTATCTCGGGAATGATTTTCGCCCGGAGCTCCTCGTAGCTGAAGCGCCTGCCGTGCAGCGAACCGCTCCGGTAATACGGGAGTATCTCGAACGGCATTCCCCGGAAATTCCCGGAGTAATAAAGCGGCGCGATGTAGGGGCATCGTATCTCCCGCAAAGCCGCGATGACCTCGCTTTTTACGGCGATTGGACGGCGGTAGAGCTTCGCGGCGTATTCCTGCCCGTCCCTCTCGCAGACGAAGATATCCGCTTCCCCGGCGGGAGCCTCCAGACGGCGTTTTAGCACATATCCCCCGGGGAGCTCCTCGCCGGGCTCCGCCGTAAGCGGCGATACAGCCGGGTTTACAATCGTGGCTCCGCCTGTGGAGGCAGGATTTATCACTGTCGCATTTTCGGTTATAGGATTTATGCTCGTCCTGTCGCTCATGTCTGTCCCCCCCGGCGATGTTTTATACAATTATACCATATTATTAACAGTATTGCAATACCTTTTTGGCTGATTTGGCATATCACAGACAGAAAGACTGTCGGTAAAGGTTACGTGGCTTCCTTTTTGCGGGGTTGTTTTTCTTATATCTGGAATCAGAGGCAGACGCTTCCGATATATTTTTTTTCTATATCTGCTATACGATAAACGTTGAATATTGTAAACCCTACTAAAGTATAGGGTTTATGTAACAAACGAAATGAAAAATGTAACAAACCGCATTGCATCAACAAAAAATGCCATTAATCGCAACAGATGTAAAACAGTGGTTTTAGAATACCAACAAAACATTGGTTCCATGCCGCGCCTCCGTATTTTAATGACAACAGTTGCACATCACACGATTTAAAACAAACACGGAAAAGAGGTATTGATTTTTAAAAAAATTTAGTGTATAATGTAAAGACAAACGAAAAGACAGGAGGAACATTCAATGTTCAAGAACCAGGCAAACGGCCGCAAGAATCTCTTAGGCGTAAAAATGCGCGAAGTGCGCAGAGCTCGCGGTATCTCCCAGCGTCAGGTAGCTGACGATCTGGCAGAACTCGGACTGATCGTTGACAAGAATGCTGTTCAGCGTATGGAGTCCGGTCAGCGTTTCATCACTGACATCGAGCTTATCACCATCGCAAAGTACCTTGAGATCCCTGTGAACGAGCTTATGGAGTCCCTCTCCAAGTAAAAGGATACCCCGGTCAGACAGCCGGGGTATTTCACTTTATATAACGAAAATCCGCCGAATAAACTTCGGCGGATTTTCTGTATTACTTAGTCATAAATTCAATATACTTCACAAGAAGCTCAGAGGTTCCATCAAGCCCAAGCCTTGAAGAATTGATAGTGATATCATAGCTTCTGGAATCGCCCCATTTGTTATCCGAATGGGTGTTGTGGAAGTACTTGCGGCGCTTGTCGGACTGCTCCATGAGGCTCCTCGCCTTGTCCTCGGAGAGGCTCTCGCGCTCCATTACGCGCTTTACCTTCGCCTCTTCGTCGCCGAGAATGAACACCCTCACCAGTCCGGGATTCTCACGCAGGATATAATCCGAGCATCTTCCGATAACAACGAAGCTCTCGCCGGCGTCAGCCTTTGACTTTATGTAATCAAACTGCATCTGCGCTACCACTTCTTCCGGAGAGTTGCTGAATCCGTTCACAGTTCGGGAGAAGAACAGATTACGCGCGCTCTCGTCGTATTTTCTGAGGAAGTCCTCGCTGGTGTTCTTTTCCTTTGCGATATCTGCAAGAATGTTGCTGTCCAGAAGAGGGAGTCCAAAATGCTTTGCAAGGTTAGCGGCAACGATGTGCCCGCCGCTGCCGAATTCACGTCCAACTGAAATTATAAGCTGTCTGCCCATAAATTACCTCCTTCGTTAGCGCATTAAAGGCCGAGCTCTGCGCCGTATCTCAGGAATATGCAGCCGGTGCATATAAGCAGCACGAGCACAGTCGCCGGCACGCACGCCTTGAGGTATCTTCCCCAGCCGATAGGATAGCCGTGCTTCGCCGCAACGGAGGTTCCAACAACGTTTGCGGAGGCTCCGATAGGAGTTGCGCTTCCACCGATGTCAGTACCGAGGGAGAGAGACCATGCCAGCACGGAAAGATAACCTGCGCCAAGACCGCTCGCCTCTGCAAGGCGCTGAATGATCGGCACCATAGTCGCCGCAAACGGGATATTGTCCACAACAGAGCTTGCAACAGCGGAGAGCCAGATAATAATGATGACAACCAGGATAACATTGCCGCCGCTTATCATCTCGATGAAGTTTGCTACGATCTCAAGAATACCTGTCTGCTCCAGACCGCCTACTACGATAAACAGTCCTACGAAGAACAGCAGGGTCTTGTAGTCCACCTTTTTCAGAAGCTCAAGGGAGTGCTTTCCGGAGGTGATGAGCGTTGCAACGGCGATAACTCCGCCGATGAATGCAACGGTAAGTCCGGTCTGCGCGTGAGTTACGAGCATTACGACAGCAACGAGGAATATCACGATGCTGATGATAAAGCTACGCTTGTCCGTGATGGCTTCCTTGGGGTCGGGCATTGTGGAAATGTCGATGTTGTTCTTCCCTGCCTCGGTAAGCTCCTTGCGGAAAATGAGGAAGAAGTACACCAGAACGAATATCAGGGAAATTCCCGCGATAACTCCCGTGTTGGTGAGGAAGTCGGAGAAGGAATAGCCGAGAGATGTACCGACGATGATGTTTGGCGGGTCGCCGCACATGGTCGCGGAGCCTCCGAGGTTGGCGCAGAACACCTCCGAAAGTATCATCGGGATAGGATTGAACTTCAGGAGCTGAGCAAGCTCAACGGTTACAGCCGCGAGGAACAGGATAACAGTGATACTGTCGATGAACATTGAGAGCACCGCGGACATCAGCATGAATGTGATGAACAGCGGAACTACCTTGTACTTTACCAGCTTTGCAAGGGTCATGCACAGCCATCTGAAGAAGCCTGCCTTTGCCATGCCCTCCACCATTATCATCATGCCGGCGATGAAGATTATGGTCGCCCAGTTGATGCCTGCGGAGCTCTCCTCAGAGGAGCCTGCGGTGTACCAGAAGCCGGGTGTGAAGATATTCGCGATGTTGAGCGTTGACCAGATAGCGTCAAAACTCTTCATGCATATGCCGAACACGAGAACCAGCGTTGCAAGTCCGCAGCAGAGCGTAACGATGTGCCGCTCGATCTTGTCCATGATTATCAGCACGAACATTATCACGAAAATAAGTACAGCAACGATCTTGGCAAGAAGCCCGGTGTCATCGCCGCTGAGCCCGGTGAATATCCCGAATACCAGCAGCACTGTACCAGTAGCAGCCATTCCCATTGCAGCCACGCGCGACAGCTTGTCCATTGCAGCCATGACGAACATGACAATAAACACTATCGCAGCAAGAGTTGTTGCAATTACCATTAGATTACCTCCGTCCGAAGCGCTCTTATTCTCTATGCGCTCCCTTTTTATACATCAACAGATTTTTATACATCAACAGACAACGAAAATCTCCCTGACATCTTTTTTCACATCAAGACGCGGGAGAGTGTAATTATTCTGCTTATGCACTATGCGAGTATTCTAACATATTAAATAAGAAAAGTCAAGCGGATTTTTTATGTTTTGTTGATTTCTCATCACAATTCGACCAGAAATCACGATTCTTTGCACGGATTTTACAATCTTTACAGCAAAAATGCCGCCCCAAGCCGGAGCGGCATTTGCATTTATTTGGTGTGATTAAGGTTGAAGTTGCAGTTTTCATGGAACTGCTTGCTCTCCTTAGCGCCCTTCCCCGATTTTCTGTCGTCGGGGTGAAGCTCGGTGCGCAGCTCTACATCCTTGTCGGATTTTCCGCCGCGGACAAGGTCAGCGTCCTGCTTCATGGTGTGAGTCTTTTTTTCACTCATAGCGCCACCGGCTCTGCATTAAACGCAGCCCTGAGCCTTCATAGCCTCTGCAACCTTCAGGAAGCCGGCGATGTTAGCGCCTGCCATGTAGTTGCCGGGCATACCGTACTCCTTCGCAGCCTCGTCGCAGCTCTTGAAGATGGAAACCATGATGTCGTGGAGCTTGCTGTCAACCTCTTCGAAGGTCCAGCTGTATCTGATGGAGTTCTGGCTCATCTCAAGACCAGATGTAGCTACGCCGCCTGCGTTTGCAGCCTTTGCGGGACCGTAGAGCATCTTGTTTGCGAAGTAAACTTCGATAGCCTCAGGAGTAGAAGGCATATTAGCGCCCTCTGCTACTGCGTATACGCCGTTAGCAGCGAGGTTCTTAGCATAGTCGCCGTTGATCTCGTTCTGTGTAGCGCAGGGAAGTGCGATATCAGCCTTGATCTTAGCGCCCCATACGCTGCCGTCGTGGTACTCAGCGTTCTTGTGGGAGGTTCTGTTAACATACTCCTTGATTCTGCCGCGCTCAACTTCCTTGATCTGCTTAACAACATCAAGGTCGATTCCGTCCGGATCATAGATGTAGCCGTTGGAGTCGGAAACGGTAACTACCTTAGCGCCGAGCTCGGTAGCCTTCTTGGTTGCGTAGATAGCAACGTTGCCGGAACCGGAAATGATAACGGTCTGATCCTTGAAGCTCTTACCGTTAGCCTTGAGCATCTCGTCTGTGAAGTAGCAAAGACCGAAGCCGGTAGCCTCAGTTCTTGCGAGGGAGCCGCCGTATGTAAGTCCCTTACCGGTGAGAACGCCGGAGAACTCGTCGCGGATCCTCTTGTACTGACCGAACATATAGCCGATCTCACGTCCGCCTGTACCAATGTCGCCTGCGGGAACGTCGCAGTCAGGACCGATGTGTCTGCAAAGCTCAGTCATGAAGCTCTGGCAGAAACGCATAACCTCTCCGTCAGACTTGCCCTTGGGGTCGAAGTCGGAACCGCCCTTGCCGCCGCCCATGGGGAGTGTGGTCAGGGAGTTCTTGAAGATCTGCTCAAAGCCGAGGAACTTGATGATACCGATATATACGGAGGGG
>CALBGD010000137.1 GCA_937893735.1 uncultured Clostridia bacterium
CGTTTCCACGGACAACGTTGTAATGGAATACGTTCTCGCTCAGTCCAGAATGTGGGAGCACGGCTACTCCGCGGCGCTTGCCTGGATCTACTTCGCAATAGTAGGTGCGTGCCTTGGAATTATCTGCGTGATAATCAACAGGTTCGTTTACTACGAGAATGATTAAGGAGGTTAGAGAAGTGACAGAAAAAGAATTTGAGCTCCCGAACGAGGGAAATAATGTTACTGATCAGCCTGCTGAAAATGTAACTACCGCTGACACCGCGACTGCGCAGACCGCATTCGAGGACAGCTTCAAGACCGAGGCAGAGGCACCCGTGGAGCCCACTGCCGAGGCGATCGCTGAGACTATCGCTGACATCAATTCCGACGCTGCCGTTGCGGTAACGCCCATCAGCACCGGAAAGCCCGCGAAGCCCAAGAAGGAAAAGAAGAAAAAGGACGAGTACCGCGTATCCAACTTTGATATAATCAGGAACTACCACCGGTACACCGCAAAGGAGAAGAAGCATTACAGATACCTGTTCTGGCACCGCATAGCAAGCTATGTATGGCCGGTATTCAGAGCTATCATCATCTTCGGCCTTTCGTTCGTCATTCTGTATCCTATCCTTTACATGATCTCCACCTCCCTGCGTCCGCAGGCGGAGATGAACGACCCGTCCGTCATGTGGATACCTAAGTCCATTCGCTTCGAGAACTTTGCTGAGGTATGGACCGCTATCGACTATCCGGGTACCCTGTGGAACACGCTGATACTGAACATCGTATCCTCCGTTCTTCAGGTAGGAACCTGTGCGCTGACCGGCTACGGCTTCGCGAGATTCAAGTTCAAGGGTAAGAACTTCTTCTTTGCACTGGTACTGCTCCAGATCATCGTACCGGTACAGATCATACTTATCCCGCAGTTCTCCCAGTTCAGATATTTCGATATCTTCGGACTGTTCAACGCGCTGATGGGCGACTCCATCAACCTTGTAGATACGAACCTCTCCATGTACATACCTGCGCTGATGTGCAACGGTATCCGTGCCGGATTGTTCATCTACCTGTTCAGGCAGTTCTTCCGCGGGCTCCCGAAGGAGCTGGAGGACGCTGCGTACCTCGACGGCTGCGGCCCGTTCAAGACCTTTATCAGCGTAATGGTTCCGAACGCAGCAAGCTCATTCCTGACGGTATTCATCTTCTCCGTTGTTTGGTACTGGAACGACTACTATGTATCCTCAATGTACTTCACCAAGGCGAACACGATTTCGCTGAAGATCGATGGTATTGCGAACATCATGTCCATGTACCTGACTGGTGAGGTCGGCGTTGCTTCCGACTTTATCGTTTGGATGGAGGCAGCCTGCCTGCTCGCGATCACACCTATCGTTATCATGTACATCTTCTTACAGAAGTACTTCACCGAAGGTATCGCAAGAGCTGGTCTTGCTAACTAAGTTCAGGCAAAAACAAAGCAGCCCCGAAGAGATCCGGGGCTGTTCGTTTTCTCAGTGGAGGTAATATGAAATTCGTAGAGATATTCACGGACGGCGCGTGCAGCGGGAATCCGGGGCCGGGCGGCTGGGGGGCAATCCTCCGGTGCGACGGCAGGGAGAAGGAGCTTTCCGGCGGCGAGGCGCACACCACCAACAACCGAATGGAGCTTTCCGGGGTGATAAACGCGCTCTCCGCGCTGAAATTCCCGTGCGAGGTTAAGCTGACGACCGACAGCAAGTACGTTGTTGACGGGATCACCAAAGGCTGGGCGAAGGGCTGGCGCAGGCGCGGCTGGAAGAAATCCGACGGAAAGCCCGCGCTGAATCCGGATTTATGGGGGCAGCTCCTTGACCTGCTGGAAGTCCACAAGGTGGAATTCTGCTGGATAAAGGGACACGCCGGGCACGCTGAGAATGAGCGATGCGACTCGCTGGCAGTGGAGCAGAGGGACATCTACTCCAATAAGTGAAACAATATCCCCCTCCGTCGCCGGAGGGGGAGAGACCGTCGAAAAATCCCCTAAAGGGGCTTTTCCGCCGAACATCCGCCCTGCGCGCACGGTTTGTCGGCATAGCCAACAAACCGCACACTTGTGCGGATAGAAGTATTTTTTGACCCGGCAAA
>CALBGD010000138.1 GCA_937893735.1 uncultured Clostridia bacterium
CATTCCCCCGGATCTGCTCCACGATCTTGATGAAATGTGTGCTCAGTCCGGGTATTCCCGGAGCTTCATCATCTGGCGGTGTATCCGCCTTTATATGAAGTGGCTGGACGAGGAGGAAGAAGAAATATGATCTCAATGTATACCGGAACTCCCGGTAGCGGAAAATCTTACACTGCAGCATATAAAATCGATCTCGCGCTTAAGCGCGGGCTTCCCGTGATCGCTAATTTTGAAATCAACGTCAACCCGAAAAGGCACAAGGGCGAGTTTATATACATCGATACATTAAGCCTTGATCCGGCGTTTTTCATGGACTATGCGGAAAAGCATTTCGATCCCCGCAAGGGAGAGGGACAGGGCTTGATTTTCATTGATGAAGCTCAGATACCCTTTAACCCGCGCACGGGTTTCGGCGCAAAGGACACAAAAACGCGTATGGCTTGGATCAATTTTTTCAGCAAGCACAGGCACTATTTCTGGAACATCGTTCTTATAACACAGAACGACCGAATGATCGACCGTCAGATCAGATCGCTTGTCGAGGTAGAACGAAAGCACCGTGACATGAAAAATTACGGAATTAAGGGTTTTTACATGATGCTTATTTTCCGCAAAAGGTTCGTGCAGGTCTCCTATTGGTACGCCATTCAAGAGAAAATCGGCAGCGAATTTTTCCGGATATCAAAGCGGGTGTGCAAGCTCTACGACACTTTCAAGAAGTTCGACAAGCCGAAAGAGGAGCCGAAACAGGAGCTCACGGACATGAAAGCGCGCATTGCTGCGTTTAATGCAGCCGGAGCGAAGCGACCCGGAGCCAACGGGACAAGTCAGGAGGAATCAACGTGAAAAAGAGAATCATTGCCGCAGCTCTGGCGGCTGTCGTTGCCTTGAATCTGTGCTCTCTCCGTCCGAAGGCTGAAGCCGCAGCCGCTGCTGTAATTGGTATCGGGATTATGGCTTGGCAACTATTAGGCGTTATGAACGGTAATTATGATGGCACCGCTAAAGCTATTGGAGAGCTGATTGAATCCAGTGTTGACGCTTTTACTAATCCTGATTCCACTTTTCAGACTGAATATGTAGCCAAATGGATTGACGGCTGGCGGCAGATATATTATAAACTTACCGAATGGGTAAACGACTATTCTATCACCGTATCAGATGATGGCAAGGTGCGCATGAAGTACAGTCAGTACCTGGAGCTCTGCGGACTTGTCGGGAACGCGTATGCAGATTTTAACCTGACGTTCTCGACTGATATCAACTACATATCGTTCAAGGCTGAGCCAGACCTCGGCATTTATATCCTTGATTCAACTTCCGTGCTTGGCTCCTCCGGCGGGATCATGTCATATATGCCTATCTACTATTCTGAGGATCTGATATATTTCCCCAGCTCGTCAGCTTATTTTAATTACATACCTTATTCTCCCGAAAATGATGATGGAACTGTGTGGTGTTCATGCTGGTTTCAGCCTTATGATATAGTTGGGCGTTCTTATAGCGGAACCTATGGCACTATTATGAATGGTCGTTGTAATGGTTATATTAAAGACTTCCTTGCCACTTACCTATATAGCGTATCTGCAAATAGTTCCAGCTTTTCCGTTTCATGCAGCAAATGGAATGCGAATGCTTCGACTGCTATCACCTGGACATCATATGATGGTTTATCATTTGAAAATGTCGCTGCGCTTGACACAAGCGGTTTATCTTTCGGCTATCTGAATTTTGAGGGTATGCCCAGAGAATTTTTTGACTCGCTTTCCGGCTATAATGTTTCCGCCGTCGGGGCAGATGTCGATGATCTAAGCGATGATCTTTCCCCGATCCTCGACAAGACGAAAGACCCCACCCTCGAAATAGACACAGATCCATCAATAGCAACGCCAGCGGACGCGGTCACGGTCACAGACATTCCCGGAACTGCTGATGTAACTATCGCTCAGCTCCGCGAGAAAACCAACGTAGATATTGATATCCCGTCCGTTATCTCCACAAAATTCCCGTTCTGCATTCCGTTCGACTTCATACGGATCATCGGCGTTCTCTGCGCTGACCCGGTCGCTCCGGTGTTCCGGATCCCGATCTCTACCGATCCGGAGAATCTGAAAGGGTTCGAAGGTAACCAGACAATAGGCGAGCTTCCGGAGGACTTCACGCCCATGTTTGAGATTGACGAGGAGCTCGTCCTCGATCTGTCGGCGGTTCCCCTCGTCCAGCCCATATGCTACACGGTATTCATCATCAGCTTTGTTGTGCTGCTGATTTTCAGCACAAACAAGATGATCAACCATTAAGGGGGCTAATATGGAGGCTCTTAAAAGTATCTGGAACAGCATAACGGATGTTGTTGACGATATCGTCAACGCTATCGTTCTTCTGCTCCCGGACAGCCCTTTCAAGGATATAGAGATACCCGCCGAGGTTAAGGAGCTATTCGGCTACGTCAACTACTTCGTTCCGGTGGGTGCAATGCTCACGATCGGAACTGCCTGGCTGACGGCGATCGGCGTGTATTATCTGTATCAGACTATTCTGCGTTGGGCTAGAACGATCAAGTAAAAGCGCATGGGGCTGCGAGCGTGCGAGCGGGGCGCCCCATGCGCATTGGAGTGATTTCTCATGACCATACACGAAATGTATGAGATGTTTATACTCGAACAGGAGTACCGGAACAACAGCCCGGTAACTATAAGCTGGTATAAAGACCAGCTCACGGAGTTTTTCGACTGGCTTATCTCCGAGGATCCGGCAGACTTGAATCTGCTGAAATTCAAGCAATACGGTGTTTTCCTTAAGTCCCAGACCAAGCGGAACGGGGACA
>CALBGD010000139.1 GCA_937893735.1 uncultured Clostridia bacterium
GCCGACGGGAACTACCCCCTAAAGGCAAAAGCACCCAACGCGCATCGGATATACCTCGGCCTGACGCCGGGAAAACCGACCGTGCCTGAGGTGCTTGAGGCACTGCTGAGCGTTGAAAAGTTCGAGTCGATGGAGCTCATGCTTCCGGAATCGGGCGAGGAGCCGCCTATCTTCGGCGAATTCAGGGAACTGCTTCCGGACGTCCCGGTAAAGATGCTGGGAAGATATGAGTTCTATGATACCTGCTGCGACCCCATCGTAGAGCTGGCAATCTCGACCGGCGAGGAGCGCCCCTTTGCAAATATCCTTCTCACCGTCGGCTGCGTCTGATGCTGCAAAAAGCGGGGAACCGCACATGAAAAGAAACGCTTCTCTCGATATAATACGCGGCTTTGCCGTGGTTCTGGTCGCATGCCTGCACAGCATCGGCAACGGCAGCCTGACGGCGAATCCCATATCCGGCCTGAGCGGGTATCTGCTGACCGGACTGTGGCTGCTGTCGGCATCCTGCGTGCCGCTGTTCCTGATGCTCTCCGGATATTTACAGCATCGCAAGACGCCCACTGTAAAATACTACGTAAATTACCTGCACATCTATATTCCTTACCTGCTCCTCGGCGTCATCTCGCTGACGGCCGGCGCGCTTTATACGCACCAGCGCCTGTCCGTAAGGGACTTTGTGAGCTCGCTCGTGAACTTCTACACCTGTGAGTATTCATGGTTCGTAATGATGTACACCGGCCTGTTCCTGCTCATCCCGTTCCTGAACGCTATGTATAACGGGCTTGAAACAAAGGGGCAGAAGCAGCTGCTGATACTTGTCTTTTTTGCGCTGTCCCACCTGCCGAGCCTGCTCAACAGCTATATTCAGATTTACTCCGTCTGGTGGATGCGGCTGTTCCCTGTGACCTATTATTTCCTCGGCACATATTGCAGCGAGTATAAACCGGCGAAAAACGCCGCGTGGTACTTCCGCTGGCTGCTCGTGCTGCTCGCCGTGTTCACGGTGTATGACGTGTTCTATCTGCACGGCGACGGAAGCCGGGTGCCGGGGTACAGCTACGACAACTATCAGGTGCTGGTGCTCGGCTTCTTCGTTTTCCGCGGGCTCAGCAGCATCGATACTGGTCGCCTGCCGCGCTTTCTCCTCGGCTCCGCGGAGTATCTGTCAAGGATCGCGCTCTATTTTTATCTTGCCGCCGGGATGGTGGACAACATCCTCTATTCCTATTTCAGAGAGAATGTTGCGGACTATCTTTTAAATA
>CALBGD010000140.1 GCA_937893735.1 uncultured Clostridia bacterium
AGTTAATGTATAAGCAGGAGGCGAGCCATGAACAAGAATATAGAATATCTGCGCGACAAGGCGAACCGTCTTTCGCTCAGCCCCGGCGTGTATCTCATGAAGGACAGCACCGGAAAGATAATCTATGTCGGCAAGGCAAAGGCGCTGAAAAACCGCGTCACCTCCTATTTCCGGCACGATTCGAACCACAACGCAAAAACGCTTAAGCTCATCGACAACATCGCGGACTTTGACTTCATCGTCTGCCCCAGCGAGCTTGACGCACTTGTGCTGGAATGCAGCCTGATAAAGCTCCACAAGCCGAAATACAACATTCTGCTGAAGGACGACAAGGGCTACAACTACATCAAGGTCTCAAAGGGAGCGTATCCCCGGATCTCCTACGCACTGAACACCAACGACCCCAACGCGGATTATATCGGCCCTTTCACCAGCGGATTCACGGTGAAGCAGGCAGTCGAGGAGGCAAACACCATCTTCATGCTGCCCACCTGTAACCGCCGCTTCCCGATGGATATAGGCAAGGAGCGTCCCTGCCTGAATATGCACATCAAGAAGTGCATGGGAGTGTGCCGCGGAAAGATATCCTCCGAGGAATACCGCAAGATAGTTGACGAGGCTCTGGAGTACCTCAAAACCGGAAGCCAGAAGTCAGTCGAGCAGCTCACCGAGGAAATGAACGAAGCCGCAGAAAACCTTGAATTCGAGAAAGCCGCGAAGCTCCGCGACCGTATTCAGGCGATAGCGCGGCTGAAAAACTCGCAGAAGATCTTCGACTACAAGACCGAAGACTACGACATCGTTGCCCTTGCACAGAACGTCAGCCTTGCCAGCGTTGCAGTGGTGAAATACCGCGGCGGCAGGCTCATCGACAAGGAGAATTTCTTCATCGGCGACGAGTACGACCCCGGCGCAATGCGGCGGGATTTCCTGCTGAGCTACTACCCCGACCGGGAGGATATTCCGAAGGAAATATACATCGACGAGGAATTCGAGGACATGGAGCTTGTCACCCAGCTCCTGCGGGAAAAGGCAGGGCACGCCCTGAAATTCGTCGTCCCGCAGCGCGGAAACGGGCTGTCGCAGATAGTCCTGGCGAAGAACAACGCCAGCGAATACCTCGCCCTGCGCGTAGGCAGGACGGCAAAGGAGATAAACTCGCTGGAGGATCTCCGCGACCTGCTCCATCTGGACAAGATACCGCTCATCATCGAGAGCTACGATATGTCAAACTTCGGCGAGACCGGGCGCGTGGGCGGCATGATAGTCTACCGCAACGGACGTCCGTTCAAGCCGGGCTACCGGCGCTTCAACATAAAGGACGTTGTGGGAATAAACGACTATGCAAGTATGCAGGAGGTCCTCCGCCGCAGAATGCAGCGCTACCTCGACGGCGACGAGGGCTTCTCCCCGCTGCCGGACCTGATACTGCTTGACGGCGGCGAGGGCCATGTGGCTGCCGTAGCTCAGGTGTTCGATGAGATGGGCATAAACGTCCCGCTGTTCGGACTTGTCAAGGACAGCAAGCACCGCACCCGCGCGATAGCGAAGGAGGGCGGCGAGATACAGATAAGCGCCAACAAGCCGCTTTTCAAGCTGCTGACGAATATTCAGGACGAGGTGCACCGCTATTCCATCACGTTCCAGCGGGTAAAGCACAAGCAGAAAACCTATGAGCTGGAGCTCACGGAGGTTCCCGGAATAGGCACGGCAAAGGCGCAGGCGCTGATGAAAGCGTTCAAAACAAAGCAGGAAATGAAGAACGCCTCCCCGGAGGAACTCCGGGCGGCGGCTAAAATAAGCACAGAAAAGGCGCAGGAGCTCTACGATTTCATTCAGGAGAGATTCTGAGCCTTATTACAGGAGTTTTTATGAGAGTAATCACCGGAACAGCGCGCGGAAGAAAGCTGGTCACCGTAGAGGGCACGGAGGTAGTCCGCCCGACGACAGACGGCGTTAAGGAAGCAATTTTCAGCGCTATTCAATTTGAGATAGAGGGCAGAACGGTGCTCGACCTGTTCGCCGGAAGTGGTCAGCTCGGCATCGAGGCACTCAGCCGCGGCGCTAAGGAAGCATATTTCGTTGACAGCGCGGCGGTATCCATCAAGGCGGTGCGCGACAACTTAAAGTCCACCGGACTGGAGGAAAACGCGCGCGTAGTCAATATGCCGTTCTCCGCGTTTTTGAAAAGCACCCGCGCGGTGTTCGACATAGCGCTGCTCGACCCGCCCTATAATTACAAGATAATACAGAAAGCCCTCCCGAATCTTGTGGAGAAAATGTCCGAAAACGGCGTGATAATCTGCGAGCACGAAAAGGAATGCGTACTTCCGCGGGAGATAGGAAGATTCCAGATAGCAAAGCAGCTCAGGCACTCGCGCACCTCCGTCACGATATACCGCCCGAAGCCCGAAGAGGAGGAACCCGAAGAATGAAAACCGCCATCTATCCGGGAAGCTTCGACCCGGTGACAAACGGTCATCTTGACATAATCCAGCGCGCCTCGAAGATGTTTGACAAGCTGGTGGTCGTCGTACTTATCAACCCGCTGAAAACATACAGCTTCAGCATGAAGGAGCGCTGCGAGTTCCTGAAGGAAGTCACAAAGGATATCCCGAATGTCGAGGTTGCAAGCTTCGAGGGGCTTCTCGCAGACTACTTCAACCAGCGGCAGGACGTGGACG
>CALBGD010000141.1 GCA_937893735.1 uncultured Clostridia bacterium
GAGCCTCTCTGCACCTGCTGTGCCTTGCGGCGCTGGAGCACTCCCTGACCGGACTGGAGTTCGCCTACGGCATACCTGGTTCCGCAGGCGGGGCGCTGTACATGAACGCGGGAGCCTACGGCGGCGAGATGAAGGACGTCGTCAAAAGCTGCCGTTACATTGACGAAAGTGGAGAACTCCGCGAGATGGGCGCGGCGGAGATGGAGCTTTCCTACCGCAGCAGCGTATTTCAGAAGCGCGGGTGCGTTATAACCTCCCTCACGCTGGAGCTGAAGCCTGGCGACAAGACCGCGATAAAAGCAAGAATGGACGAGCTGATGCAGCGCCGCCGCGACAAACAGCCGCTGGAATTTCCGAGCTGCGGAAGCACGTTCAAGCGCCCGGAGGGCTACTTTGCCGCCGCGCTCATCGAGGAATGCGGGCTGAAGGGCTACACCGTTGGAGGAGCTCAGGTAAGCGAGAAGCACAGCGGTTTTGTGATAAACCGCGGCGGAGCCACCTACGAGGACGTAATGGCAGTGGTTGACGAGGTTAAGCGGGTAGTTCTGGAGAAAAAGGGCGTTGCGCTGGAGTGCGAAATGCTGGTTCTGAAATGACCGGAGGTGCAGTATCATGGAATTTGTAATAGTGACCGGAATGTCCGGTTCCGGTAAATCCTCGGTGATGAAAGCGCTGGAGGATATCGGTTTTTTCTGTATAGACAATATGCCGCCGCAGCTCATACCGGCATTCGCGGCGATGTGCGACGACAACGAGGAGATATCAAAGGTCGCGATAGTAACGGATATACGCGGCGGAGCGATGTTCTTCAAGCTGGGCGACTGCATCGATAAGCTGCACGTCCGGGGGATAAACGTAAAGGTGCTGTTTCTTGAAGCCTCAAAAGAAGTGCTGATGAAGCGCTACAAGGAAACGCGCCGCAAGCACCCGCTGGACGAGGTTTCCGGTGGAGATATCGAAAAGGCGATAGACGCCGAGGCGGAGCTGCTCAGCAAGATACGTCTGGACGCGGATTACATCATAGACTCCACAATGCTGAGCACAGGTCAGCTAAAGGAGCAGGTGGCGGGACTGTTCCTCGACAATCCGTCCGACGCCATGATAGTAAGCTGTATGTCGTTCGGATTCAAGTACGGTTCTCCGCAGGAGGCCGACCTTGTGTTTGACGTCCGCTGTCTGCCGAATCCGTTCTACATACCCGAGCTGAAGCACAAGACCGGGTTGGACAAGGAGGTTCAGGATTACGTCATGAGCTTCCCGCAGTCGCAGGAGCTCCGGGACAAGCTGTTCGACCTGATATCGTTCCTGATCCCGCACTATCTCACCGAGGGGAAGAGCCGCCTTGTAATTGCTTTCGGCTGCACCGGCGGAAAGCACAGGAGCGTTACCTTCGCGGAGCTCACTGCGGCATATCTCAGGGAAAAGGGAATGCGCGTTAGAACGCTCCACCGTGACGCGGATAAGAAATAAGCAGAAAGAGAGCCGCACGGCTCTCTTTTTT
>CALBGD010000142.1 GCA_937893735.1 uncultured Clostridia bacterium
ACTTGTTGAACTCCTCTATCTGCTTGCGGATATTCCACTTATCGTCATCGGAGATCTTGGTGATATCCAGCTCATAGCCGAATGTTCCCACCATTGCGACTCTGCCGCGGGTCTCGAATGGGGTGATCCTGCCAACGCAGTGGTTCGGGCTGTCGGAAACGTGCGCACCGAAGCAGGAGCAGGGATAACACATTGATGTACCGTACTGTATCTTAAGTCTCTCGATGGCGTCAGTGTCGTCTGAGCACCATATCTGCGGTGAATAGTACAGCATACCTGCGTCAAATCTTGAGCCGCCGCCTGCACAGTTTTCAAGAAGCAGGTCGGGGAAATCAGTCAGCAAGCGCTCCTGAATTTCATAAACGCCAAGGACGTAGCGGTGCCATATCTCGCGCTGTCTCTCCGGCGGGAGCACCTCGTTTCCTACCTCGCAGAGCTGTCTGTTCATGTCCCACTTAACGTACTCGATATTCGCGGAGGACAGTATCTTGTACATCTGGTCGTAGATGTAGTCGCGGACGTCCTTGCGGGAGAAGTCGATAACGAGCTGTGAACGGCAGGTGGTGCGGGGACGTCCGGGAATATGAATGCACCAGTCAGGGTGTGCCTTGTAGAGCTCGCTGTCCGGGCTTATCATCTCCGGCTCAAACCAGATACCGAACTTCAGACCGAGCTTGTTTACCTCGTCTACAAGGTGCTTCAGTCCGCCCTTTATCTTGTTCTCATTTACGAACCAGTCGCCGAGGGAGGAGCGGTCGTCATTCCTGTGGCCGAACCAGCCGTCGTCCATTACCAGCATTTCAATGCCTGCCTTGGCGGATTCGCGGGCGATGTCAAGGAGCTTGTCCGTGTCAAAGTTGAAGTAGGTAGCCTCCCAGTTGTTGATGAGTATGGGGCGGCGGATATCCTTCCACTTTCCGCGGGTGAGGTTATTGCGCATCACATCATGGAATGTGCGGCTCATGTCGCCGATACCGTTTGCGGAGAACACCATGATGACTTCCGGCGCCTGAAATTCCTCGCCGAGGTCAAGGTGCCAGCTGAAATCATACGGGTTGATTCCGGAGAATACGCGGGTCTTTTCGTACTGGTTGACCTCGCAGCCTGCAACGAAGCTTCCGGAATAGCACAGCGCAAAGCCGTAGCAGTCGCCGTAGTCCTCGGTAGCCTTGTGGTCAACGATCGCGATGAAGTTGTTGTGGGCGTGGCTGGTGGCTCCGCGGCAGCTGTCAACGAGCTGCTTTCCGAAATGCAGCGGGTTGCGCTGTACATGGCGCTCTCTCGCCCATGTGCCGTAGAGGGTTATCATGTCGTAATCCTTGCTGTCGAGCTCTACGCAGGTGGAAAGCAGGCGGCGCAGCTCGATAGGGTCTGAGCCTCCGTTCTTTACCTTTACGGCACGTGTTATGACGTTCAGCTTCTCGAAAACGCTGTACTGGAGCGTTATCTCAAGGCCGTTGTGGGGATCCTTGCAGTAGACCTCGAGGCTTGTTACCTCGTCGTCGCTGTTGGCGTAGGTCGCGGGGAGACCCTCCAGCTTCTTCTTGCCCTTGTAGATACGGTAGCTGTCGTAGTAGCACTCGCAGGCGCTCATGCCGTACTTATCCATGAGCTGCATACACGGCTCGCGGAAATCTGCAACGCCGCTGGTCGGGAACTCTATCGCCGCGCAGTCAAAGGAGTGCGGACCCATTCCGTCATGGGTCGAGGGCACGAACGGCTCGTCATTGGGGATACGCAGCATATGCGTGATGTCCGTCTCGGGAATGTATGCACCATAATAAAGGTGCAGAAGATGGTTGGAGTTAGTTACATGGAACGCATAGGTTGTATCAGGCGTGTCCAGCTTGAATACGCGCTTTTTTTCGTCGTAGATTATCGGCATCAGGATACCTCTCAAAATGTGATTTTCCGGAATATCGGATAGGTATAGTATATCATATATATCGGGATTTTTCAAGCGGAAAAGCTGCAATTCCATGCAAAAATATTTTGCAGGAAATGATGAAAAAAATTTCAGAAACCTATTGACAAGCAGATAAATTTGTGATATCATAATCACAACGAACGAAGCCGCCGGCGTCCAAACCGTTCCGGCTTCCCACAATTCAATACGCCCTTACAAACCTGTGATGTGGAGATAAAAATGCTTGTGCACTTCCAGAGAGCGGTCGCTGCTGAGAATACCGCAGAACGCAGAGCATATCAAATGGACCACTGAGGGCGCAGTCAAAGGCGGTGTCCAAAGCCGTCCGAGTATTCTGCGACGTGTGCAAGCGTTAATTGCAGGGATATGTCAGTATCCGGCGAGCGTGCGGCAGTTGTGCCGCAAATTAAGGTGGTACCGCGGTGTAGTGTATACTCCGTCCTTAGAAGCAGAGGAATTCTGCGTTTAAGGGCGGAGTTTTTGTTTTTCTGAAAGGAGCACGACAATGCTGAAACCTACACTTGAACAGGCAAAGGAACTCACAGGATACAGCGTTATCCCCGTCTGCCGCGAAATTCTTTCCGACTTCACAACACCCATCGAGGTGCTTAAAAAGCTGCGCAGGGCAAGCCGCCACGTATACATTCTCGAAAGCGTCGAGAATCAGGAAAAATGGGGACGCTACACGTTCCTCGGCTATAATCCGAAGCTCGAGATAACCTGCATAAACGGCGAGCTCACCGTTAAGGACGTGCTCACGGGAACAGTCGAGACCTCCAATCAGTCTCACCCGGCGGACTACATAAAGAAGCTCATGGCGGGTTACAGCAGCCCGGCGCTGGAGGGCTTCCCCTCGTTCACCGGAGGACTGGTCGGATACTTCTCCTACGACTACATCAAGTAC
>CALBGD010000143.1 GCA_937893735.1 uncultured Clostridia bacterium
TACTGATAGGTTCGGTGAACAAGGTGCGGAGCATGGTCGCAAACGTCAGCAGAAATCAGCGGTACTCCTGCCTCCAGCCCATGCTTGAGGATATGTTCGTATGAAGGCGTGGGAGTTCCGGAGAGCCGCTGCGGCGCTGTTCTTGCCGAACCGCTGTCCGTTCTGCGGGGCGGTCATCGGCATACAGGAATTCTGGTGCGGGAGCTGTTATTCTTCACTTCCGTTCACGGACGACCCGGGCGAAGCTCCGCCGGAAACTGACGGCTTCACCGCCGTGTGCCAGTATTTCGGCAGGGCGAGACTGGCAGTGCTCCGCATGAAAAAGGGCTGGTACCGCTATCCGATAGACGCGTTCGCCGTGCTTATCGCAGAGAACGCACATGAGCTTATCCGCACGGCTGACTTTGTGACGGCGATACCGTCCGGGGCTGAGCGAAGCCGTGAGCTCGGCTATGCTCAAAGCGAGCTTATCGCGAAAATGGTGTGCGAAATGACCGGAAAGAATTTCCTGCGGGTAATGGCTGTCAGACCCGGCAAACTGGAGCAGAAGCGCCTGAACGCAGAACAGCGCCGCGAGAACGCCATGCGTTCCTACAAGGTGACCGAGCCGGAGCTTGTGCGCGGAAAGACCATTCTGGTGATCGACGATGTGTGCACCACCGGAGCCACGCTCGGCGCGGCTGCACATATTCTGAAAGAAGCGGGAGCCCACTCAGTGAGCGCGGCAGCATTTGCCAGGGTCCCGAAGCGCTGACGGCTTGATTTTTCGCGAAAAATGTGTTATAATCATATATTCAAGACCAAACAGAATAAGGATAATATAAATGACGACAAAAGTAACCGCCGCAGAAATAGCGGCACAGCAGGAATACACCCGGAAAGTCCGCGAGCTGAACTCCGCGCGGGAGCAGCCGCCGGTGGCGCACGTCCACAGCTTCGGCTGTCAGCAGAACGTCAGCGACGGCGAGAAAATAAAGGGAATGCTCGCGATGATGGGCTACGGCTTCTCAAATTCCGCGGACGACGCAGACCTGGTGCTGTTCAACACCTGCGCGGTCCGGGAGAACGCAGAGGACAGGGTGTTCGGAAATCTCGGCGCGCTGAAGCACAACAAGCGCCGCAAGCCGGATATGCTCATAGGTGTGTGTGGCTGCATGGTTCAGCAGGAGCACATCACGGAGCGCATTAAAAAGAGCTTCCCTTATGTGGATATGGTTTTCGGAACGCACGTTCTCCATACCCTGCCGCAGCTTGTCTATGAGGCTATGACCACCCACAAGCGGCAGATATCCATTCCGCAGATGGACGGAGTTATCGCGGAGGGAATACCGCTTCGCCGCGAGAGCACGCTAAAGGCGAGCATACCGATAATGTACGGCTGCAACAACTTCTGCACCTACTGCATTGTGCCGTATGTGCGCGGCAGGGAGCGCTCCCGCGATCCGGAGGATATCCTGAACGAAGCGCGCCAGCTCGTTGAAAGCGGCTGCAAGGAGCTCCTGCTTCTCGGGCAGAACGTGAACAGCTACGGCAGGGGCACGGACGTTGATTTCCCGGAGCTGCTGCGCAGAATAAACGCGATACCCGGAGAGTTCAAGATATGCTATATGTCCAGCCACCCGAAGGACGCAACGCATGAGCTCATCGACACCATCGCGGAGTGCGAAAAGGTCACGCGGCACTTCCATCTGCCGGTGCAGAGCGGAAGCAGCCGCATACTGAAGCTGATGAACCGCAGCTACACCCGGGAGCACTATCTGGAGCTGATAAACTACGCCAAGGAGCGCATTCCGGACGTGGCGCTGACCTCCGACATAATCGTCGGATTCCCCGGCGAGACCTACGAGGATTTTCAGGAGACCCTCAGCCTTATCCGCGAGGTGAAGTACGACTCGCTTTTCACCTTCATTTACAGCCCGCGCAAGGGAACAAAGGCGGCGGAAATGCCCGACCCCATATCGCAGGAGGAAAAGGGAAAGTGGTTCCGGGAGCTTCTGGAGGTTCAGCAGGAGATAGGCTGCGACGCATACCAGAGCTATGTCGGCAGGACGCTCCGGGTTCTGTGCGAGGGACCTGGCAGGACGCGGGACGGCTGTCTCACCGGAAAGAGCATACAGAATATAATCGTTGACTTCGACGGAGACAAGTCGCTTATCGGCAGCTTCGTTGATGTAAAAATAACCGGCGCGCTCAACTGGGCGCTGCTGGGAGAACTAGTGTAAAGGAGAAAAATCATGGACGCAATACAGGCAGTAAGAGAACTCGGCAAGGCAATACAGGCGGACGAGCGCTACGTTGAGTACGCAAAGGCAAAGAAGGCAAACGACGAGGACACCGAGCTCCAGAATCTTATCGGCGAGTTCAATCTTATCCGCCAGAACGCGGCGATGGAGTACAACAAGCCCGAGGAGGAGCAGAACAAGGAGAAGCTTCAGGAGCTGAACGCGAAAATGCAGGAAGCCTACGAAAAGGTAATGACCAACGAGAACATGGCGCTCTTCACCGTTACAAAGCAGGGAATGGACGACCTGATGAATCAGGTGAACACTGTTCTCACGCTGACGCTTCAGGGCGCGGACCCCATGACCTGCCCTACCACCCAGAGCTCCGGCTGCACAGGCAGCTGTGCGACCTGCGGAGGCTGCGGCTGAGCAAGTAAATTTTGTCCGGAGGTGAGTTGAATGGCGCAGGAAGAAAAGCTGTCCCCGATGCTGAAGCAGTATCTCGATATCAAGCAGAAGTACAGCGATTATATTTTGTTTTTTCGGCTCGGGGACTTCTATGAGATGTTCTTCGAGGATGCGGAAAACGTATCGCGGGAGCTGGAGCTTGCGCTGACTTCCCGCGCGGGTTCGCCCATGTGCGGCGTGCCCTATCATAGCTGCGAGATATATCTAAAAAAGCTGATAGACAAGGGATACAAGGTCGCTATATGCGAGCAGCTCACCGACCCGGCGGCCTCAAAGGGACTGGTGGAGCGCGATGTCATACGGCTGGTCACCGCCGGCACGGTCATCGAATCCAGTATGCTCAACGAGGATTCCAACAACTATATCGCGTGCATCTGCACCGATAAGGCTCAGGGCGCGGCGGCGCTTGTTTTCGCGGATATTTCCACCGGAGAGGTGCACGTTTTCCAGAAATCTGGCAGGCAGCTCGAGCAGGATATGATATCCGAGCTGTCGAGATTCAGCCCGGTGGAGATACTTATAGGGCAGGATTTCCTTGACTTCAAGGAGGTCAACGGATTCGTCCGTGACCGCCTGAAGCGCTGCCTGTGCGAAATGCTGGACGACAGCAGCTTTGACGGCTCCGACATGAACATCATCACGGAGCAGTTTGAGAGCGGCACAGAGCTCGGTATCTCCGAAATGCCTTTGGTGAAAAAGGCGCTGTGCGCGATGTTCCGGTATTTCGGCGAGACCCAGAAAGCCACCGTAAAGCGCTTCGTTTCGCTGACCGTCCACGCTGACGGGGAGTTCATGGGGCTCAACCTCACCACCCGCCGCAATCTGGAGCTGACGGAAACGCTGCGCACCAAGGAAAAGCGCGGTTCGCTGATGTGGGTTCTGGACAAGACCGTCACAGCGATGGGCAGGCGGAAGCTCCGCTCGTGGATAGAGCAGCCGCTCATCGACCCCACCGCGATACTGAAGCGTCTTGGCGCAGTTGAAGCGCTCACCAAGGACGCGGCTTCGCTGTACGATATCTGCGACTCCCTGAACGGAATATACGACCTCGAGCGCCTGATGACGCGTGTTATGTACAAGTCGGCTTCCCCGAGGGACATCTACTCGCTGGGGCAGACGTGTATGCGGCTCCCCGGGCTGAAACAGTGCCTTTCCAAGGTGAAAAGCCCGCTTCTTGAAAATCTGAACAACAGCATTGACGAGCTGAATGACGTTTCCTCGCTGGTTGAGAACGCGATAGTTGACGATCCGCCCCTCACCATGAAGGACGGCGGCGTGATAAAGGACGGCTTCAACGAGGAGATAGACCGCCTGCGCAGGATAACCGGCGGCGGAAAGGATATCCTTGCGGAGATAGAGGAGCGCGAGCGCGCCGCTACCGGTATCCGCACGCTGAAAGTCGGCTATAACCGCGTTTTCGGCTATTATATCGAGGTCTCCAAGGGACAGCTTGATCAGGTCCCGGCGCACTACATACGCAAGCAGACCCTCACCACCGGCGAGCGCTACATCACGGAAGAGCTGAAAAAGGTGGAGTCCGATATTCTCGGCGCGAACGACAAGATACTCGCGCTGGAGAACGCAGTTTTCGCAGAGGTGCGCGACTTTATCGGCACGCGTCTGGAGGCAATTCAGGCTGCGGCGGCTTCCGTTGCGGCGGACGTTCTGTGCAGCTATGCGCAGGTATCCATCGAAAACGGCTATGTCAAGCCGGAAATAACCCTCGATAATGTAATAGAGATACGCGACGGCAGACACCCGGTAGTTGAAAAGGTGCTCACCGACCACCCGTTCACCCCGAATGACGCGTACCTTGACACCGGAAACAACCGCCTTATGATAATCACCGGACCGAATATGTCCGGTAAATCCACGTTCATGCGGCAGACGGCGATAATCGTGCTGATGGCGCAGATAGGGTGCTTTGTCCCGGCGGCCTACGCGAAAATAGGCGTGGTTGACAAGATATTCACCCGCGTGGGAGCCTCGGACGATCTGACCTCCGGTCAGTCCACATTCATGGTTGAGATGAACGAGGTCGCGGATATCCTGAAAAACGCGACCAGAAAGAGCCTTGTTATCCTTGACGAGATAGGAAGGGGAACCTCCACGTTTGACGGAATTTCCATCGCAAAGGCGGTCGCGGAGTACATCCGCGGAAAGAACATCGGCTGCCGCACCCTGTTTGCAACGCACTATCACGAGCTTATCTCCATGGAAAAGGAATACGAGGGGATACGGAATTTCAGCGTTGCGGCGGTCAAGCGCGGAGACGAGCTGAGATTCCTGCACAAGATATGCGAGGGCGGCACGGACGACAGCTACGGCATAGAAGTAGCGAAGCTGGCGGGACTCCCGCAGAAGGTCATAAACCGCGCCAAGGAGGAGCTGAAAGAGCTGGAGGTCATGGGCAGGCAAAAGCTGACAGACACCCTCGAAAAGACCGCCGAGCACCAGTTCAGCTTCAGCGCGATAAACGAACAGAACGCCATCGCGAAGCTGCGCGCCGCAGACATAAACACCATGTCCCCGATGGACGCGCTCATGTTCATTAAGGACATAAAGGAAACACTTTAAAAATCCGGTATCGCTTCGCGATGGATTTCAATTTTCAGAAAGCGGAACTGTGATCCTGCAGTCATTCCGCATTTGCGTATTGCCCGGCTGGGCTTAGAACGGAGCAACAATGCCAAAGATAAACCTGCTCGACAAGAGCGTGTACGAGCTTATCGCCGCCGGAGAGGTAATAGAACGCCCCTCCTCGGTGATAAAGGAGCTTGCGGAAAATTCCATAG
>CALBGD010000144.1 GCA_937893735.1 uncultured Clostridia bacterium
AACGTCTCCCTCAAAGAAGCTCAGTATCGCCTGGTCATAGTTGTCATCGGGGTATGTCTGATTGACCGCGAGGTCGGTCCAGCCATTATCAACAATATCCTGAAGGCGCTCAAATATCGGCTGGATTTCCTGAACGGCGCTTTCATCTCCGCTGTACAATGCGTCCTGAAGTTCCTTATCATTGCCGATGATGGAATCCGCCATGTTCATGATAAGCTCGGAGTAAACACGGTTTACTGGTCCTTGAATCGGAGTGTAGCCCTTATCCTTCAGCGTTTTAAGCACAGCGGTGAATTCGCTGTAATTCTGTGGTACGGATAGTCCCTCTTTTTTGAGAAGCGTCACGTTAACCGCCATTCCGTAAATGTGCTGCGCCATCGGTACACGGAGAAGCTTTCCGTCAACATAGCACGTTCTGAGCATTTCATCGCTGAAAGCGCTGGTATCAACTCCCGCGGCAGCAAGGTCGGCACAGCGGTTTCCGACGTATTTATCCGAAAGCCCAGGGAATCTGACGTTATCATCAGAAGTCATGAAAATATCGGTGTAGGAATTGTTCGCTATGTACTCGTCAATATTAGTTGCGCCTATCTGCTCATAAGAGAACACAACATTCGGGTAATACTCGTTAAAATCGTTCTCGACCTGATCCAGCGCCTCAAAATTTCCGAAAAATCCTGCTATATCCAGCGTAACATCCTTTTCCGTGTCCAGCTTCGGAGTAAACTCCCCGGAGGCTTCCTCCTGCTTTGCGCCTGTGTCGGAGCAGGCAGTCATACTGAACGCCATGACCGCAGCCACTGCTGTGGATAAAGCCGCTTTAAACCTGCTGTTCATAGTATTATCTCCTTTATTTTTTTAGCGGATCGAATTTCCCGTCCTTTACACTATTAAGGAAATCAAGTACCTTCTGAATATTGACCGGCTTTGATATATGACCGTTCATTCCGCAGTCCAGACACGCCTGGACATCTTCTGCGAAAGCGTCGGCGGTCATCGCTGCTATCGGAATATTGCGTACATATGCACGCTCGCTGTGCCGGATAATCGTGGTCGCTTCCCTGCCGTTCATCATTGGCATCTGCACGTCCATGAGAATCATATCGTACGCGCCGTCCGGAGATGCACTCAGCCTGTCAACGCATTCCTGACCGTTTTCCACGCGCTCGCAGGAAACGCCGTATTCCTCAAGCATTGACGCGATTATCTCCCAGTTGAGGTCGTTATCCTCCGCAACAAGCACTTTCATTCCGCTGATATCAACGTTTCCGCTCTCGCTGTCGCCGTCGGTCTCTGCCAGAGTTTCAGCAACAGGAACATCTATCGCAACAGTGAACTTGGTTCCCCTGCCTGGCTTGCTGTCACACGTGATGGCTCCGCCCATGAGGTCCACCATCTGCCTTACTATCGCAAGTCCCAGTCCGGAACCCTGTATCTTGTTTATCTGCGAATTGGTAGCGCGGGAGAACGAATCGTACATCGTTTTCTGGAACTCCTGCGACATTCCTATTCCATTGTCCTCAACGACGAGCACAAGCCTGGTAAGGGAATCATTGTCCGGGACAGCGTCCTCCCGCACGGTAAAGCTAATCTTTCCTCCGGGCTTGGTGTATTTCACCGAGTTTGTCAGCAGATTAATGATTATCTGGTTCAGCCTCAGCTCGTCCGCAACAATATACTTATGGGGGATATCCGTGTATGTTCCGGTGAAATCCAGACGCTTTTCGAGAAGCAGCGGACGTATCATATCCTCAACGCCGGATATTGCCCTTTCAATTGAGAAACTGGACGGGCTGAGCTTCATTCTGCCGCTTTCCACCTTGGATATATCAAGTATATCATTGATAAGCGTCAGCAGATGGTTCCCGGCGACCGTTACCTTGTTAAGGCACTCGGATACGCACTCCGGGTCGTTAATGTTGCGGCGGGCAATATCTGTCATTCCAAGGACTGCGTTCATAGGCGTCCTGATATCATGCGACATGGACGACAGGAACAGCGTCTTTGCCTGGTTTGCCTGCTCAGCCGAGGCAACGGATTCACGCAGACGGCGGTTCATGCTCAGAAGGTACCACCCGTCTATCGCCATCAGGATAAGGAGGATCCCGCTGATTATCAGCACTATGAACCACTGGGTTTCTTTGACGGTAAGCGAAGATTCCCTGATAAAACCGATTATGTCAAGCCCGATATCATTCCCGAAGCTGGAATAATACCACACGCATTCCTCGCCGCGGGAGTTCCTGTAATCCATCAGACCGCTGTCCGTATTGCTGAGACGGTCCTTGAGCTCGTTTACGCCATTGTAATCGTCCGGGTAATTATACGCGCGTATGAAATCCAGAAAGCTCTCCGATTTCATAGACGCGGACTGAATGACATATGAGCCGCTCTTGGTGATAATGCCTACCTCGGCGTCTGAATACTCCATCGGGAATATCCACACGCTCTTCATGCGCTCAACCGGAATGACCCTCAAAAGAAGATAATCCCTGCTTCCCTCATCGGTGCGGAGAGTGGTGCGCGTTCCGACGCTGACTGCCGTCAGCTGCGACTCATTTATGCGGTATTTTCCAAGAATACTGACCTCGTCAGACGTGCCATCAAACATTTTTTTCATATTGGCTATGAAGATATGGTTTACTGCAATGTCATCTTCTGCCATGCTCTTATAACAGTTCACGGAATCATCACCATCGCTGACATATGTAGAGTGCGCCTCGAATGTATCCATGTCAACGATATGCGCCTGACGATCCGGCTGAGTATTTGCAATGCGAATGTAATCCAGCGCTTCGTCCATAGTCATGTTCCGTGACGTGATGTATGAAGCCCAGTTATTTACATAGCCTCTTTCGCTGCTGATGTAGTTTGCCGACACCTGCTTCATTGACTCAACGGCAGATACAAAAGCGTCGATTTTTGTACGCTTCTGCATCTCCTCGTGCGGGATCTGTCCGTCCTGGT
>CALBGD010000145.1 GCA_937893735.1 uncultured Clostridia bacterium
ACTCCGGCATTTCGTCGATGAAGTCTACGCGCTCCGGAATATCATTGAACACCTCTGTTCTGGGCTGAAGTCCCTGACAGAGAAGCGGGAGGTCGATATCGGTGCGCTTGCAGGTCTTGCGTATCCACGGCTCTGAGAGCTCAACGAATTTCTCCAGCGGGAGCGCACGGATATACTCCGCGTTTATCGCAGTGAGCTTCATCGGGTCGAAAATAGCCGGCGACTTTGATATGCCGGAAAGGTCGAACGCCTCTATCATCTCGTCCAGAGTGAATATCTCCTGCTCGCCCTTGGGCGCCCAGCCGAGAAGCAGAATGTAGTTCAGTATAGCTTCTGTGAGGTAGCCCTTTGCGCGGAAATCCTCAAAGGAAGCGTCGCCGTCGCGCTTGGAGAGCTTATGCGTAGCGTCGCGCATGATGTGCTCAACGTGGATATATATAGGAGGCTCCCAGCCGAAAGCCGCGTACAGCAGATTGTACTTCGGCGCGGAGGAAAGGTACTCGTTTCCTCTTACAACGTGGGTGATCCCCATTGTGTGGTCGTCAACAACGTTCGCGAAGTTGTATGTCGGCATTCCATCGGACTTCAGGAGCACCTGATCGTCAAGGTCGATGTTCTCGACCGTAATATCGCCGTATATCTCATCGTGGAATGTAGTCGTGCCCTCGTTCGGTATCTTCTGGCGGATAACGCAGGATTCGCCCGCGTCATGGCGCTTCTTTGCCTCGGCGGGGTCAAGGTCGCGGCAGGGGCAGCGGTTAGCGGAGGCAAGTCCGTTTGCGGTGTCCTCGCTGCTGTCCTCGCTCTTGGTGCAGAAGCAGTAATACGCGTGACCGCTCTCTACAAGCTTCTCCGCATATTCCTTGAACATACCCATTCTCTCGCTCTGGACATACGGTCCGCAGGGACCGCCGATATCCGGGCCCTCGTCCCAATTGAGTCCGCAGGTCTTGAGGGTCCTGTAAATCACATCGGTAGCGCCCTCGACATAGCGTCCCTGATCAGTGTCCTCGATACGCAGGATAAACTTTCCCTTGTTCTTTCTCGCGATAAGATAGGTATACAGCGCTGTGCGCAGATTTCCTATGTGCATATACCCAGTGGGGCTGGGTGCAAATCTGGTTCTGACTTCCATTTCACTTAGTCCTTTCGTGTATTTCTCAGTGGAGCGCGTTCTCCTTGTCAAGCGCTATCTGCTTTTTCAGCTCCTCAAGACCGGAGAACTTGGTCTCCGGTCTGATGAACCGAACCAGCGCCACTGCTATATTCTGTCCGTAGAGATCACCGTCAAACCCGATGATATGCGTTTCCATGACGGCTCCGGTGCCATCGCGGCGGTGCGCCACCGTGGGTTTTACGCCGATGTTCGTAACTCCATGGTACTGCTTTCCGTGAACCTCAACATAGCTCTTGTATACGCCGTAGCGCGGAATTATGTTGGTTTCGGGTATCACCTGATTTATGGTAGGAAAGCTGATAGTCCTGCCGATCTCGTTTCCCTTTATGACAGGCAGTCTGTACCACAGCTCATAGCCCAGCAGGCGGTTAGCCTCTTCTATTTCTCCCTTGCGGATATGCTCGCGGATACGCGTGGAGCTTATCATCTTGCCGTCAAGGCAGATGTCCTTAACGACCTCAACGCGCATTCCGTAACGCGCGCCGATCTCTGCAAGGCGCTCCGGAGTGCCGCTGCCGCCCTTCCCGAAGCGGAAATTGCTTCCGCAGCAGGCAAAGCCGGCGTTCAGTTTGTCGATAAGCACGTTCTTAACGAACTCCTCGTCAGTGTATCCGCACACCTCGGCGAAATCCGGCGCGTAGAGATATTTCACGCCCATCTTTTCCATGAGCTCGCATTTGTTCTCAAAGGATATTATATCCTCCGGACCGCGGAATTTCGGCAGCGTAGTGTCGCAGTTGAATGTGAACACCGCAGGTTTCAATCCCGCCTGCGCCATCGCCGTGCGGATAACCCCGACATGACCGAGGTGCAGTCCGTCAAAGTATCCGAGAGCCACTGCGGTCTTTTCCTCGGCCTTCCCGCCGCTGTATGTTATGTCGATCAATTATATTTCACCATCTTTACCGGAACTCCGGTATTTTTCATTCCGGGCGGAACTGCTTGACAGAAACAAGCTCGCCGCCGTCGATTATACGTCCCACTCCGAGGAATGTTCCGTTATATGTTACGCGGCTGAGCGCGTCCGTTTCCGTGCGCTTTTGCAGCCTGTCCGCGTCAAGGCGCACTCCGTTGAGATACATACGCTTCTGCACCTCGTCCAGAGGTATCTCCGGCAGACCAGAGAATACGCTCTCAACCGGCATGAGCCACTTTTCGAGCTGCTCCGGCGAAGCGGAGCGTATCTCGTCCAGCTCGTGGCACTGCTCTAGGGTATAGCCGCAGCTCCTTGTCCGGCAGAGGCTTGTCATTACCGCGCCGGTGCAGAGTTTCTCCCCGATATCGTTTATCAGGGTGCGGATATATGTGCCGCCGGAGCAGTCCACGTCAAGCACTCCGTCCGTGCTGTCAAAGCTGACGAGCTCCAGCCGGGAAATCGTTGCAGGACGCGGCTTGCGCTCAACCTCTATCCCGCGGCGGGCGAGGTCGCAGAGCTTCTGCCCGTTGACCTTCAGCGCGGAATACATCGGCGGTATCTGCATTATCTCGCCCCGGAAATCCTCCAGACCGAACAGCATTTCCGCCTCCGTTATGCCGTTTTCGCAGCGGGAGCGCAGCTTCCCCCATATATCCTGAGTATCGGACACGAACCCCAGCCGGAAGCCCGCGCGGTAGCTCTTGCTGCCGTCCGGAACTAGGTCTACCGCCTTGGTTGCTCCGCCAACGAACACCGGAAGCACCCCGGTAGCCATCGGGTCGAGAGTTCCGCCGTGGCCTATCTTCTTTGTTCCGAAACAGCGCCGCATTGAAGCCACCACGTCGAACGAGGTGAACTCCTGCGGCTTGTTCACGCAGATAATTCCCGTCATAGCGCGTTATCCAGAGCCTTTGCGCACGCCCAGACTATCTGCTTTTCAGTTTCCTCAACGGAGCACTCGAACGCGCAGCCTGCGGCTCTTGCATGGCCTCCTCCGCCGAACTGCTGAGCAATGGCGGCAACATCCGCATTTTCGCTGGAGCGAAGCGAGACCTTCATAAGACCCGGCTTCTTCTCCTTAATGCAGATACCGATGTCAACGCCCTCTATCTGTCT
>CALBGD010000146.1 GCA_937893735.1 uncultured Clostridia bacterium
GGTAAATGTTACTTTTGAGGCGGGATAATGCACAGTTCCCCGCGTGGATTGATGTTGACGTTTTCCGCGGAATATGCTACAATATATTTTGGATATTTTTTCTGGAGGTAACAATGTCAACAAAAAATAACGGAGAAAAGAAGCAGAAAAAGCGCCGCGGGCTAACGCTGCTGAAAAAGGGACACAAGGGTCTTGTGTATGCGCTGTTCAGCCGTTTCGGGATCGTCGTGCTTCTGCTGATAATACAGCTCACGATATTTGTCGTTATGTACAACGTGTTCAAGGAGTACATTCCGCATTTCTATGCGTTTTCCGGAGTGTTCACGGTGGCGATGGTGCTTTATCTCATCAACAGCCGCATGAATCCCTGCTCGAAGATAACATGGCTTGTAATAATCATGATAATGCCGGTTTTCGGCTCGCTGCTGCTGTGGTATATTCAGAGCGACATCGGGCACCGGGCGCTGAAAAAGCGCGCAGACCAGCTCCTTGCCGACACCATGGGGATCATTCCGCAGGACCCGGAGATAATGCGCCGCTTCTCGGAGGAGGCTCCCGGGCCGGCTTCCACGGCGGTTTTCATGCAGCGGAGCGGCTGCCGCCCGGTGTACTCCGGCACGGACGCGGTCTATTTCCCGTCCGGCGAGGCTAAATTTGAGGAGCTTCTGGAGCAGCTCCAGAAAGCGGAGCACTTTATATTCCTCGAGTACTTCATCATCGACGAGGGCGTGATGTGGGGACAGATACTCGAGATACTGGCGCAGAAAGCGAAGCTCGGCGTTGACGTGCGCGTGATGTACGACGGCACCTGCGAGTTTTCAAGGCTCCCGCACAGCTACCCGAAGAAGCTGGAGTATTTCGGGATAAAGTGCAAGGTGTTCGCGCCGCTGTCGCCGTTCGTTTCCACGCACTACAACTACCGCGACCACCGGAAGATACTCGTTATTGACGGAAAAGTCGCGTTCACCGGCGGCGTGAATTTCGCGGACGAGTACATCAACGAGATACATCGCTTCGGTCACTGGAAGGATACCGCGATAATGCTTAAAGGCGAGGCTGTGCGCAGCTTCACGCTGATGTTTCTCCAGATGTGGGGAATGACCGAGAAGCAGCCGGAGCTTGAATACGAAAAGTTCCTGACATACCCGGCGGACTCCGACCCGCTTGCGGACGGATTCGTACTGCCCTACGGGGACTGCCCGCTCAACGGCGAGAAGCTCGGCGAGCGTATGTACATGGATATCCTCAACCGTGCGGTGAAGTACGTCCACATAATGACGCCCTACCTCATTCTTGACGGAGAGATGGAAACCGCGCTGAAATTCGCGGCGGAGCGCGGCGTGGACGTCCGGATAATCCTCCCGGGGATACCGGACAAGAAGATAGCCTATTCGCTGGCAAAGACGCATTACCGCTCGCTCATTGAGTCCGGAGTGAAGATATACGAATACACCCCGGGATTCGTCCACGCGAAGGTGTTCGTTGCGGACGACAGGGAAGCGGTGGTAGGCTCGATAAACCTCGACTACCGGAGTTTCTACCATCATTTCGAGTGCGCGGCGTATATGTACGGCACCGACTGTATCCCGGCTGTCCGCGAGGACTTCCTCGAGACCCAGCAGGAGTGCCGCGAGGTAACTCCGGAGACCATCAGGCATGAGAATCTGCTGATGAAGATTACGGGGTTCATCATGAAGGCGGTCGCCCCGCTGATGTGATTTCAGAGTATATGAAGAAAAGGGAGAGCCGGAGCTCTCCCTTTCTTAATTATGCCGTGAGATCACTGGATAAGGTCGCCGTAAACAACGCCTAAGCCAAGGGTGCTCATGTAAACTCTGCCGTAAACGTTCCAGTCGCCGTATACGAACTTTCCGTTGCCTGTGCCGCCAAACTGGAGATTATCGTCATTTATGCGCTTCCATGTCGCGCCCTCGTCCTCGGACCAGTAAAGTCCCACCGGGTCCTCGGAGGTGGGCTGTCCCCAGATGTAGATAGCCTCCGGGTCGCCGTCGTTCTTGCCTCTGCCAAGACCTACCATCTGGCAGTTGGAAACAGTGTCTATGCGCTTGAATGTCTGACCGTGGTCCTCGGAGACCTGAAGCCCCATCGCGGAGAAGTATATCTTGCCCTCAACGCCTGCGACTACCGCCGGACGTGTGGAATTGAACACCGTCAGGTCGTTGTTAGCCGTGAAGGTCTTTCCGCGGTCGCTGCTGTAATAGAACGCGCTTCCGCTGGAGGCGTACACATACTCCGGATTTACCGGGTCGGCGATTATGCGCTTGCAGCTCAGTCCGCCCTCGCACTTCTCCCAAGTCTCGCCCTTGTCATCGGTGCGGAAGATGAACGCGCCGTTGTCAGGAGCCCAGTAGAACGTCTTTCCGTCAGCGGATACCGCAACGGAGCCGCCGTGCGCCGCGCCGGTTTCCAGCGGGGAGTTCTTCACGTTGTTCCATGTTGCGCCGCCGTCCTCTGTGTACCAGAAGTCGTTGCCGCTGGTGGAGTTCGCAGCCTTTACCCAGATATCGGTGCTTCCCATTGCAACGCCGAGTCCGGTCATGGAGCCTGCCGCACTGCTGTGCATGGTTCCGTATTCAGCGGCGTCGTCCTGAGCGAAGCCGTCGTAGTCAGCCGTTACGGTCACGAGCTTTCCGCCCGGAATGCTTACCAGCTCGTAGGGAACAGTTTCCTCAACGCCCTTGCCGAAGAAGTGGAACTCCGGATTCTCGTCCCAGATGTTGTCGGAGGCGAAGATACCGTTTCCGGAAACCACCATTACTCTGTCGGTGTTGTTCGGGTCGATAGCCATGGAGCTGCACCAGTGCATTGCGGAGCCTGCGTGCCATGAAACGCCGCCGTCGGTCATGGTCATAACGTCGTTGAGGTACTTCCATGTCTTGCCGCCGTCCGTGGTAACGTAGAATTCATCGCCGAATGCGCCGGTGGGCTGCTGGCTGTACACGTTCTCGGTGCAGGCAACCATTCTGTTCGGGTCGTTCGGGTCGATGACAACGTCGCCGTAGCTGCGCTTCTCCGGGGAGATATCCTCCATGGAGTCGTCCGCGATGGTCAGCGCGCGAATGCTTCCGGAGCCGCGGTTGCTGTTCCACGGACCCTCCGCGTCGGCGTAGGTGATGATTATTTTTCCATCGCCGTTGTACTTCATGCGCTGTACCATAAGCCCCTTGGGCGCCGCCTCAACGGGAGCCCATGTGCTTCCTGCGTCAGTGGACTTATAGATATTGTAGTCGCCCTTGCGGGAGATAGCCGCGTAAATCGTGGAGCAGCTGGTGTCGTCCCCGGAGGTCGGGTCGATGATTATGCTGCAAATGCCGTTGATGTTGCTGGTGGAGGTGTCCGTGCCAAGGTCGAGCTGGGTGAAGGTCAGACCGCCGTCCGTGGACTTTATCAGACCGCCGGTGCTCATTCCGCCGGCGTAAACGATGTCGCTGTTCTTCGGGTCTACCGCGAGTCTTTCGCCGTTGCCGCGTCCCATTCCGTTGCCGTCCACCTTGATGGTGTCGGTGAGCTCCGTGCGGGTGAAGGTGCTGCCGTAGTCATTCGAGATGAAAAGCGCAGTCCTGCCGCCGCTGAGGTAGCTTGTTCCTGCAAGCAGGTACAGCCTGTTCGGGTCGCTGGTTCCGAAAGCAAGTCCAGCAATTCCGAGGAAGCCCTGATCGTCCTCGCTGATACCGTAGGACAGGGACTCCCACTTTTCCAGCTCCTTGTTGTAGCGGTAAGCGCCGCCGACGTCGGTCCTCGCGTAGTACAGACCGTCCTGACTGGTGGTGAACACGCCGCTGACGAATCCGCCGCCGCCCATTGCCACCTGATTGAACTCCCAGCCGTTCACGGATACGTTGGCCGCGGTGGGCTCGTCCGAAACGGCGGTATCGCCGCCCACGTCGGGAGTGCTGTCCGTGCTGCCGCTGCTTGCGTTGTTTCCGGAGCAGCCGGAAAGTCCCACGGCTGTCACAGCCGCGAGGAATATGCTCAAAATTCTCTTGTGCTTCATATATTTCTCCATTCTCCTGATTATTGCCGTCCATCTATGTAATGGATTACACGAACATATTATACAACATCTTTTCCGAAATTGCAATACCTTTTTGCGAATTCCACAATACAGCGGGTATATTATGGCGTGATTATTATAGGTTCTGGGAAAATCCTGCAAGCTGCTGTTCCTCCCGGCAGAGCTCCGCGATGCTCAGGAAAGGCGGCTGTGCTGTCCGAATAGCTGCGGAGCTCCTCCGCAGTAAGCGTTCATGTCAGTTTTCTCAGACCCGGGGTGATTATCTGTCCCTCCGGGATAAGCGAATAGTCGTACATCACCCTGGAATGATTGTCGAGCACCAGCTCCCGCCGGAGCACCCGGCGCTCCCGGTCGAGCGTCAGGCGGTAGACCTGACTTATCCGGAAGAACTCACCGTCCTCCTCGATGTAGCCCTGATTTTCCTCGGTTATCCTGTATATGTACGGGAAAGGCTCCGGCGCGCGGAGCTCCCCATACAGCTCGGATTCCGTCACCCAGACGAGAAGCTGCACCGGTCTGTCGGTGGTGTTTTTGAAGCGGTAGTCCACGTTTTTATAGAACACGCTTGTCCCCGTGCCGAACGGCACACGCCTGCCGGAATCCGGGAAAAGCGCGTCCGAGTGGTGCACAAGCTCCGTCACGGTGAGCGGGCTGTTCAGCACCAGCCAGTGAATGAGGTTCGCGAGCTGGCAGAGCCCTCCGCCAACGCCGCGTTCAAGCTTTCCGTGGTTTATCACCAGACCCTCGAGGTAGCCGTGCTTTTCGTCCGGATTCCCCACAAGCCTCCAGAACGAGAAAACCTCGCCGGGCTTTATAACTATGCCGTTTACCTTTGCGCAGGCAAGCCGCAGATTGACCGCCTTGTTCCGCTGGAGCTCCATGTCAACGCCCTCAAGCTTCCGCATTATCCTGGAGCAGTGGCTCTTTACCACGGCAGGCAGCGGCACGGTGTTGAACTCCCGCGCGAATCTCTCGCGGGAAGCGGCGTCGCGGATATCCCGCAGTAAATACTCCTTGCGGAGCGATATTTTATAGCACAGCGGCGATATTTCGCAGAATAGCTTCCTTTTTTTCAAGATCTCACTTCCATTCCCAAATATAATTACCAATCTGATTAGATTATAGCATAAATTATATAAAATGCAATTACAGTCTGGTTACAATGTGGTTACAATATGGTAACAGTGCTTAATGCACCACTCTGCCTGCAAAACACGATCGTTCATGTTTCTGGTTTCCATTACAATCTGGTCGTTTTTCATTACATGACCTATCACAAATATAATGTGGAATGCTATAATAAATCAAGTGATTTAGACAACCAGTCTCCTGACTTTTCGTATAACCGAAGCCCCCGGATAAACGTCCGGGGGTTTCGGTGTTTTATGGCTTGACATACGCGGCGGCAGATGTTAAAATATTGATAGGGGTGATATTATGTACAGTGCAGTTTATCCGGTGCTTGCGGCGCAGACGCGGCTTCCGTTCTACCTTTCGGGCATCGGGATATCCGACCCGGAATACCACGTCTGCCGGGAAAAGGGTCTGGTCTCCTATCAGGTGCTCTACACGCGCAGTGGGCGCGGCGTCCTGCGCGTGGGTCAGCGGGAATTCCCACAGGAGCCCGGGAGCATATTCTTTCTCTCGCCGGGAGTCCCGCACGAATACTTCCCCGAGGACGGTATGTGGGAAACGGCGTGGGCGGTGTTCCGCGGGGCGCAGCTCCCGGAGATAATGGGCTCCCTCGGATTCGGGAGCTGGCACGAGAAAAGCGGCGCGGAGCTCTCCGGCTGCGAGCGGATATTCAGCCAGCTCATGTCCGCGGTGAACGACCCGGTATCCGGCGGCGAGCGGTGCTCCATGCTGGTGTACGAATACATTCTGGAGGTGCGCTCCCTGCTGGTGACTGGCGGCTCCCGGAGCAAAAACGGCGGCTCCCCGGCGGATTCCGCCATAGAGTACATGGACAGGGAATTCAGCCGCGACATCACGCTGGAGGAGCTCGCGGGGCTCTCCGGAATAACGCTCCAGCACTTCTGCCGGGTGTTCCGCGCGCAGACCGGAATGCGCCCGATGGAGTACCTCGCGCGGCGCCGCATAGCCGAAGCCAAGCGGCTTCTGCTCACAACGGAGCGCAGTGTTTCCGAGATAGCGGAGCTTACCGGCTACGCCTCGCCGACCTATTTCGGGGTGGTTTTCCGGCGGTGCGAGGGGATATCCCCCTCCGAATACAGAATGAGCAAGGCACTGTGATGTTCATATTTTGAGAGCGCCGCAAATATTTGAGATTGAAATTCCGCTTCGTTTGCGCTATACTGTAATCACAAAACAGCACGGCGAAAGGAGCCTTCCATGAAACTCAGAAAGATAGCGGCGGCTGCGGTGTGCGCGGCTGCGGCGGCAAATTCAGCGATACTTCCCGCGTCAGCGGAGGAAACGGAGATACCCATGAACAGCATAACCATTGACGGAAACAGCGCGAACACCCTTGAAAATATGCTCTACCGGGGCGTAGGCATGGTAAGCGGCAACAATTCCTCGCGGCTCCTGCTGGACTACAAGTCCGAGAATCCCGACAAGTACTGGGAGATAATGAACTGGATATTCGGAAAGCAGGGTCTGGAGGTCGCTCACCTCAAGCTCGAGATGGGCAGCGACATCAACTCCTCATCAGGCACGGAGCCCTCCGTTAAGCGCACCGAGGACGAGCCTGCGGACATCACCCGCGGCGCGGGATATCAGCTTGCGGCGGACGCGATGACGATAAATCCCGACCTCACGCTGGATATGCTCTGGTGGAGCGAGCCGCTCTGGGTCAGCAATTCAGAGGACGTTTACGCGGCGCGCTACAAGTGGTACAAGGAGACCCTCGACGCGGCATACGCGGCATACGGGCTGAAGTTCCAGTATGTTTCCGCGACCCAGAACGAGCGCGGCAGGGACAACGAGTGGGTGAAGTACCTCTCCCGGCACCTGAAATCCGAAACGGACGCGCCCTACGACTACTCCAAGATACAGATAGTCGCTGGCGAGGAGGTCTGCACATGGCAGGCGGCAGACGAGGTCCTGAAAGGTCTGATTGACGGGGACTCCACGCTGTCGGACAATATAGACGTTCTCGGAAGCCACTACACCAGCAGCTCCACCGACCACGCGCAGACCCTCGCCCGGGAATACGGCAAGGAGCTGTGGTTCAGCGAGGGAAGCTCCCCCATGGCGTACTCCGAGGGCGCGTGGCGCTTTGACGAGGGGAACTCCGGACTTACCGGGATAAACGGCGCGCTGGATATCGCCAACCGCTACATCTCAATGTACCCGCAGGGCGGAATGACCCTCTGCCAGTTCCAGCCGGTGGTTGCGGCGTACTATGACGGCGTGTGCTACTGCCAGAAGCAGTTCATCAACGCGTGCGACCCGTGGAGCGGCTACTACACGCTGGACAGCGGATTCTACACCATGCTCCAGTTCACGCAGTTCATGAACAAGGGCTGGAGCTTCGTTGACGGCGCCTGCTGCGCGGACGGAGTCCCCGGCGGCGACGGCCACGCGATAGTGGACGCGAAATACAGCTACATGACGGTTTGCAGCCCGGATAAGTCCGACTACACCACCGTAGTGACCAACACCACCGCCGAGCCGATAACCTACGATTTCACCGTAACGAACCTTGACGGCGCGGGAAAGCCCGTGTTCCTGTGGGAGACCAGAGGTCCCGACGGCGGAGCCTACAACGAGAACTATTTCAAGAACATAGGAAAGGCGGAGGCGGCTGAAAACAACGGAAGCTACACCTATTCCGTCACCGTAAAGCCCTATTCCATACTGACGGTTTCCACGGTGGAGCTCGCCCCGGCTGAGTATCCTCAGGCGGACGAAACCGCGCGCACCATTCTGGAGCTCCCGTATACCGATGATTACAGCTATGCCGGGTATCCCGGGGATTTCCTCTCCTCCCGCGGAAACGCCCCGAGATACACCACTGACGAGGGCGGAGCCTTCGAGGTGGAGAACGGAAAGCTGGTTCAGCAGATAACGCCTGACCTCAAGGCGAACGAGTGGGGCTGGACTCCCGACCCGACAACGAATTTCGGCGACGACCGCTGGTATAATTACAGCGTTTCCGTGAATGTGGAGTTCGCGCCGTCCGAAACGAAATCCGCAAATTACGCGGGCGCAGGTCTGCGCTACATTCAGGGCCATGCGGGAGCCTCCGGCTACTGGCTGAAGCTCACTGAAAGCGGAGACTGGAGCCTGTGGGAGAACAGCGATGTGCTCCTAAGCGGCACCACCGGAGCGGACACCTCCAAGCCCGTGAACCTTAAGATAGAGGCAGTCCGGAACACCGTGCGCGGCTGGATAAACGGCGAGCAGGTGTGCGAATACACCGCTGAGGGAAGCTCCCTCGGCGCGGGCAGGGCGGCGTTCTTCTCCTCCTACGACCGCAACAGCTTTGACGACCTCGTGATAGCTCCGGCGGAGGGCGTTGATACCTATATCACCCGCGTTGACAATACCGATATGGCGTTCAATTACTCCGGCGATTGGGAGCACAACACCATGTCCAGCTTCAAGAACTACAAGAGGACTCTTTCCTCCGGAACCGCAGGCTGCTCGTTCACGGTTGATTTTGACGGCACCGGGATAGCACTCACCGGCGGCGGAAAGGGCGCGACCCTGAACTACTCCATCGACGGCGGCGAGACCGTAGAGTACACCTACCCCAAGACCGGAATGCGTGAAGTCCACCTGCTGATAAGCGGTCTGGAAAAGGGAAAGCACACCCTCAGCGTTACCGTGGCTGACGGCGGCTACAACGTAGACGGCGCGGAGGTCATCGGCGGAGAAGTTTACACCGCAAAGCAGCTCTCCCATCAGGAGGACGCTGAGCCGGCAGGCGCTTCCGGCGAGGCAAAGGCTACGGCTGAATCCGGCGCGGACAGCGCTCCGGAATCCGCTGAGAACGGCTCCGAAAAGAGCTCGGGGCTCCCAGCAGGCGCGGTCGCAGGTATCGCGGCAGGAGCTGTCGCAGTTGCCGCAGGAGTTGCCGCTGCGGTGGTCAAGAGCAGGAAAAAGAAGTAAAGCGGGCTCTGGCGCGCCGATAGTATGCCATCACGGTGATTCCGGCTATTGTCTGACGTAAATGAACCGCTCAATATGCACGGTTTATATACCATCATTAAATGAAACTCTCGTAGAAAAAACACGATAAATAATCAAAGTCCGGCTCTCCTTGCGGGGTGCCGGACTTTTGTATGGAATTATCCTGATATGCAGGTTCTTTTTCGCTGTATGCGCGGACGGTTAAACGCGCTCATGCATTGAAAAGAGTGCCGCTTACAGCACGATCTGCCTGAGTATTGCAGAAGCGTCCAGAGCGTTCAGCACGCCGTCGCCGTTAAAGTCGCCCATTTGCGGATTCGCGCACCTGAAGTCCCCGACGATATCCTTGAGTATCGCGGAAGCGTCCAGTGCATTCAGCGTTCCGTCGTTATTCACGTCGCCCGGCAGGTCGCTGAATTCGCACACCATGACGACATACTCACCGGCGGTATATGTGCCGGGTATTACAGCAGAACCGTCGTCGTTCAGCTTTACACAGCCCTGGAATACGAGCTTCTTATCCGCAAGCTTGTAGACATTCGCGAACTGCCCCGCAAACTCTCTGCGGAAGCTCAGCTTCAGCCCGGCGGGAACGCCGGTGCCATTTACGCTTAAATCGGCTCCGGTAACTCCGCGCAGAGCGCTCTTGTCTGCATTCCCCGGCAACGTGGAGAGATCGGCGGAAGAAACCGCAGTTATCTTAGAACCGTCGATTACCCAGCTCTTAACGCTGTCAATGACAAACTCCGCTTTTATCCTGTTGTTGGCTATCGCCCTGATCACATCGGCAGGAACGGTCGTTTCTCCGTTTAAAGAGATAACGACAGAGCCGCCGGAGAGCTTATTCAGCTCTGCCGCTATGTCTGCCCAGCTTTTCTCTGTGCCGTTTATAGACGGCAGTTTCTGGGAGGTGGTGCCGCTGGGTCTTGTCGGTCTGACGCTTCCGCCATTGCCGCTGTTTCCGCCGATCTTGGCGAATTCAACGGTAAGCGTGCAGTCCTCGCTGACGGTAAAGGTGCAGGCACCGTCTGACACGGTCAGAGCCGCGCCGTCCAGCTTCACAGAGGCTATTCTGTAACCGGAATCGGGGGTAATGCTGAATGCCGCCTGTGTTCCCCTGAGAACCTCTGCGTTTTCGGGGGAGACCTTACCGCCTGTTCCGCAGACCACAGTAACAGTACGGAGCAGGCACTCCGTATTTACAGTTAACGTACTGTCAGCGTTCATGACGAATGTGTACTTATTATCCTCAGTGAGAGGGAGCACGTTTCCGTTCAGCATAACGGAGCTTACCACCCAGTTGTCCTCGGCAGATACTGCTACTGTTACCTCTGTGCCATCGCGGTAAGCAGATGCGGCAGGGGAAACAGTATAGCTTGCGTGGGGTATTTCGGGAATTGTCAGCGTGTATTCGGGTATCTTCTCAAACTCAACGCTGAGCGTGCAGTCCTCAGTGACGGTAAAGGTGCAGGCGCCGTCTGACACGGTCAGAGCCGCGCCGTCCAGCTTCACAGAGGCTATTCTATACCCGGGATCGGGGGTAATGCTGAATGACGCCTGTGTTCCCCTGAGAACCTCTGCGTTTTCGGGGGAGACCTTACCGCCGGTTCCGCAGACCACAGTAACGGTACGGAGCAGGCACTCCGTATTTACAGTTAACGTACTGTCTGCGTTCATGACGAATGTGTACTTATTATCCTCAGTGAGAGGGAGCACGTTTCCGTTCAGCATAACGGAGCTTACCACCCAGTTGTCCTCGGCAGATACTGCTACTGTTACCTCTGTGCCATCGCGGTAAGCAGATGCGGCAGGGGAAACAGTATAGCTTGCGTGGGGTATTTCGGGAATTGTCAGCGTGTATTCGGGTATCTTCTCGAACTCAACGCTGAGCGTGATGTCTTCGGTCACGTTATCCACGGTGAACTTTCCGTCCTCGCCTATCTGCGATTTTACGTCCGCGCCGTTAAGCGCCGCAGACTTGATACGCCAGCCCTCCGCAGGGGTTATCGTAAATTCAGCGCTGCCGCCGTCCGCTACCGCCGCCGCAGAGCTGATGACCGCTCCCTCGCCGATTTTATCGACTGTAACGGTATTTAAAAGGTACCCTGTCTGAATGTCAAGCACGCTGTTTTCAGCTATCTTGAATACTACCTTGCCGCCGCTGACCTGTGCAGGCTCGCCGTTAAGCAAAGCCACTGCCACCTCCCAGTCGGTTTCAGGTGTGACCGCCACGGTTATCTCGGTGTCCTCAAAGTATTTGCCGTTTGTCGGAGAAGGGGCTACCGTGTAAGTGCAATGGCCGTTGTCCGTCACATCAAGCGTAAAATACCCCAGCGGTGCGAATTCCACGTCAAGCGTGCCGTCGCTGGTGATATTCTCAATTGTAATGGTGCCGCCGTACTTGTCGACCTGGTCGGTAATATCCACGCCGTTGTACGTTACACTGGAGATCTTGTTGCCATCGGCGGGAGTAAGCACATAGGCAACGCTTCCGCCCCTGAGCACTTTGTCGCTGTTATTTTCAGCAAGGACTACGCTGCCGTTGCCCGTACTGCTGGCAGTTACGGTGTAATATCTGTCGATAGTCACCCTGACCGGTTCGCCGTCGCCTCTCAATTCGGGCCATCGATCGCCAACATAGAGCGTGAAGGCACAGCCCTCAAACGTCTCGTCAAAGGTTGCTTTAAGGACGTTGTTATCTATTTTTATGCTGCTGATGCCGTTTTTGCCTGAAAGCCCCGCTAAAACATTGTCCTTGTCTATCAGTCTATAATTGCCGCTGCCATTGCTTACGTTCAGGTGATCCGTAAGCAGCGCCCATGAATTATTACCGGGAAATGCAGGCAAATTGACCTTGTTTTTGTCTACGGTCACACCCTTGGTCTTTATTACAAGCGGCATTGTTTTATTATCGCAGGTTAAATAATTACCGGTAATTATTGTTCCGCCATTGTTTTTGCAGGAATCATTATATTGATCAAGAGTCAAGCCAGACACGTTCTCAACGCTTTCAGCCATTGCCGATACAAAAGTAATACCTCCGAAGACGTTTCCGGGCGCCTGCGCGGTCAGCGTAGAAGTGCCGCCGAGATACATTTCAGTTGACGCTACGGCGTCGCAAAAAGTCGAATTCGCTTTATTGCTGAGCGTAACGATCGCGTCGTGGATTATAAAGCTGGATTCTGCATGCACCACTCTGGCGTCTGAATCCGTACCCTCAACGGAGAGGTCAACCGTAACGCCCTTTATTGTAAGATTGCCGCCTGTCACATCTATAGCAGCTGTAGCTTCGTCGTTTTCGCCCGCCCTGCATATGAGATAACCTGTTTCCAGGTCGTCGCGGGTTATCGTAAGGTTGCCGCTGCACGCTATGCCGCTGCCCAGCGTAGCTATGGTGCTAAGTCCCTTGAGAATTATCGTTGAGCCTGCGGGCAGCTTTATGGGGTGATCGCCCATGCCGTTAAAGTTATTGAGCACAAGGGTGTACTTGTCATAGCCATCGCTCTCCTCAGGCGCGCCGTACCATGCCCACCCTGTGCCGTCGGTGACGTTGCTGTCCGTGCCTGTAAAGCTCTTGGATTCCTGGTTGATGTTGTAATAGTCCCATGCGCCAGAGGCTGCGGTAAAATCCATCTGCGGAGTATCCAGCCTGCTGTTGGTAAGCTCGATCGGGAGTTCGCACGTCCTATCGCCGTATTTTACGCATACCTTATAATCCCCGGGGACAACAGCGCCTTTGAGCTGCATTTTGACCATAATTCGCTTGTCGCTGTTGTCAACGTTGTACACTGTAAAACCAGCGTTCTGAGAGGTCTGTCCGTAAGGCGTGATAAGGCTTGCCGTGACAACTTGCTCGGAACTAGCGATTCGGCAGCTTGAGCTTATCACAAACTGCGCCGTATCGATCCCGCCTGCAGACATACTGGTGGTGCTTTCCACAGCGACATTATCGTCTTCATACACATCGGCGTCAAGGCGCGGCTGAAGTTCCCTGCCGTAATACACCGCCTTCGCCGTATCCATATGCTGTTTGAAAGCCGTGTCGGTGGTGGTTCTGAATTCCGTGCCGATATCATCCGCATAATAGAACGTGTGCGTAGGGACATACCATTCGTTTTGGAGGATCTTGCCGTCTGATACATACGCCGCTATTATCGAATATAAACCGATCGTCGCCCCGGTAGAGTTATCATCAGAAATATTTATATTTATGCCGCCCTTCTCAGATACATAAGTAAGGCTGCCGTTTATCTTACCTACATTTATATTAAAGGTATCTTTCGAGCTGTTGCAGATCGTCATATAGCTGTTTTCGCTCAGCGTGAAATCGCCAAAGTCCGCCTGAGCGGAACAGTTTGAAATGACATCAGAGCCTTCGCCTACCGTGCTTCCGCCCGACAGACATACCGAAGAATCCGCCGCGACAAGCGTGGAACCATTTCCTGTTGAAGAGTTTTCAAGGGTTATGCCAGTACCCTCGTCGCTGCCGTTTACATTTACAGCGGTGGTGCCGTCGCCAAGCTTTGCATTATCAAGATAAATGCCTTTTCCGCCGTTTGTAACTATCGCAGCGTCGTAAGTTATCTGAGTATCCCCTGTACCGCTTGCATAAACGGCATAATCATCGTCTGAAATTTTGAAATAGTTTCCGCCAACGAAAGAGCCGCCCGCCTCTATTTTAGCAGGTTTTTCAGAGTAAACG
>CALBGD010000147.1 GCA_937893735.1 uncultured Clostridia bacterium
ATTCATTCTCAATCATTTTTTACCTCAAATATAAACAAGCAGTCCGCGGACGCTGACCTCGCCGGAATTTACCTCAAATCTGCCGTTTTCATCGGAGCAGATAAGGAATCCGTTGGGGGCTATCCCCTCAGCGAAGGTCTCGCGCTCGTTTCCGTTTTCAATGATGCGGATACGCTTTCCTATGGTCAGGCAGTGTGCCTTGTATTCATCGGAAACAGCGTCAAAGCCCTCACGCGTGAATCTGTACAGCCGCTCGGAGATATCCTCCGCAAGGGCTTCGCGGTCGGGCACTTTATTCCCGGTCAGCATTTCTATCGAGCCGCCGTGCGGGATATTCGCCTTTTCGAAAAACTCGGCAGTCTGCGAAATGTTAACGCCGATACCGCATATTATGTCTATCGAGGAACCAAAGCATACGCTCTCGCATAAAATACCACAGAGCTTGTGACCGCGCAGGATAATGTCGTTAGGCCACTTGATGCCGAAGCTCTCCTGCGGGAACAGCTTTCCAAGAGCCTCGCAGACCGCGACGGCGGCGCAGAGCGTCACGGCGTCAGGGTGCGGTGGGTTCTTTAAAAGGAGCGAAAGCGGCAGCATTCCGCGGTCGGCAAGCCAGTCGTGACCGCGCCTGCCGCGTCCCGCGGTCTGGAGCCCAGCCGTCACCATAGTCCCGTCCGGAAGCTCGCTGCGGTGCTGTTTCAGGTAGCTGTTTGTTGAATCAACCTCGTCTAAGTGAATGTACTTCATGCCCTGCCCTTTGCCTCAACTATTCTCATCTGGATATCTCCCTTGCTGGAGAGCTCGATGATCCCGTAGGTCGGAACGTTGTGATTCCGCGGGCTGTCAAGGCTGCCGGGATTCATAACGTATACGTCGTCTATCTTTTCGTTGCGGTAGAGGTGCGTATGACCGTAAAGCGCGATCTTGCAGTCGTTTTCCTTCGCCGCTTCCACCAGCCTTTCAAGTCCGCTGTGGACGTCCTCAATATGACCATGGCAGCAGTATATCTTATATCCGCAGGCGGTCACGATATGCTTGGACTTGTGCATTCCGTAGTCGCAGTTTCCGAGGACGTATATCATCGGCTTCTCCGGGTGGAGATTGTGGATATCCCGCGCTTCATTCTCGCCGTCGCCTAGGTGGATTATAAGGTCGGCGTCAAGATTCTCGTTTACCGCTTCATTCAGCACATTAAAGTTATGGTGTGTATCTGAAACCACTAATATTTTCACTTTATCACCTTTCTGAAACACTTGTTTTGTGTTGATTTACATAGTTCTACTTATAACTATTATAACATAAATATAACCAGAATAAAAGGGGGCAACTCGGTTTTTTTATAATATTTCACAACATTTTTACATATTATGTCATACAGCAGGAGGTGCGCATCATGGCAAACAATGATTATGACAAGCTGATAAAGTCAGCAAGCGAGAAGCTCGGCTCTTCCCCGGAAGCGCTGCGGCGCTCGATCGAAAAAAAGGACCTCCCTGTCATCAATGCTCACGAAGTCAGACAAGGAGAAGCTCCGAAAGGTGCTTGCCGACAAGGAGCTGATGAAACAGCTGAAATCCGCCGGCTCACCAGAGGAGGTGCTCCGGCTGCTTGGCAGCGTAAAATAACGTTCTGCGGCTACTGGAGGTGCGGCGAATGGATAACATAGAGGATATCCTCCGCGCCTTGGCAGAGGATTCTCCTGAGGACAGCAGTTCCGGGCAGGAGGACTCCGGCGGGGGGCTGTTCTCCGGAATAGACCTCGGAACGATGGCAAAGGCTGCAAGCCTGCTTGGAGCCGCCGCCTCCCCGGACGACAACGAGCGGCTGCTGCTTGCGCTGAAGCCGCTTCTCCGGGAGGAGAACCGCGGAAAGGTAGATACCGCAGTGCGGCTTCTGAAGCTTATCTCGCTGCTTCCGCTGCTCAAAGAAAGCGGGTTATTCGGTGATCTGGGGGGATAGGAATGGTTTGGAATACGGAACAGTCGCCGCTTTACCAGTCGGTGGAGAAATTCAACAGCGGCTCCTGCCAGAAGCAAGAGCCAAAGGAAAGTATTCGCGAATCTTCCTGCGAGAAACCGGAGCCTCCGCCGAAGCTGCACGACCGATCCTGCTGCAAGCCGGAGCAGCCGCGCAGTGAATTCCGAAGCCCTTCTGCAAATTCAGGGAACCTCTTTCAGCGGATAACCTCCGACCGGGATTTCATGCTGATAGCCGCCCTGATTCTGCTTCTGTGGCACGAAAAAGCGGATATGAAGCTGATCGCGGCGCTTGCTTTTATATTGCTCGCGTGAAAATTTCAGGAAAATTTTCAATAACCCCTTGAAAAATACGCCGGGATAGGTTATAATAATATCTAAGTATGAAAGGCTTTGACCAGTCAGAGTACCCGGATAATGTCACCCCCAGAGAGCGGCGCAGTGGTGAGAGCGCTGCGGAGGCACCCGGTGAAAGTGCGGCTGCGAGCCGCTCCGGTGAAGGAATGTAGCCGGCGCCGTTTCCCGCGTTAAGGGGTTCGAGGGGCTTTGCCCGAAGCGAAGTGGAACAGCGCTGACACGCCTTCGCACCGTCCGGTGCGAAGGTTTTTTTGTGCCCTGCGCCGTTCCTCTAAGGCAATAACGCACAAAGATTGTGTGTATTGCGCTAAGTCATCTACCGGAGGTTTTTATGTTTGACCGTCTTAAAGAAGAGATAAATTCCATAAAAGCACGAGATCCGGCGGTGCGTTCCTCGCTGGAGGTGCTGTTCCTTTATCCGTCGTTCAAGGCGGTGAGATCCTACCGCAAGGCGCACTGGTTCTATGAGCACGGGCATTTCTTCATTGCCCGCTGGATTTCACAGAGGTCACGCAATAAGACCGGAATCGAGATACACCCCGGAGCGAAGATAGGAAAGGGGCTGTTCATTGACCACGGCGCCGGAGTAGTCATCGGTGAAACCACCGAGATCGGCGACAACTGTACGCTCTACCAGAACGTCACCCTCGGCGGTACCGGAAAGGACACCGGAAAGCGCCACCCTACCCTCGGCAACAACGTGATGGTCGGCGCGGGCGCAAGGGTGCTCGGACCGATGAAGATAGGCGACAACTCCAAGATAGCGGCGAACGCCGTGGTGCTGGAGGAAGTCCCGCCGAACTGCACGGCAGTCGGAGTCCCGGCAAGGGTCGTGAAGCGCGACGGAGTGCGCATTACGAACAGCGACCTCGACCAGATACACATTCCTGATCCCATATCACAGCTCCTCTGCGAGCATATGTACAAGATGGAGTGTATGCAGAAGGAAATAGACGACCTGAAAAAACAGCTTGCTGAAAAATAACCAACAGGAGGAAAACACCATGAGAATCTACAACACAATGTC
>CALBGD010000148.1 GCA_937893735.1 uncultured Clostridia bacterium
ATCAGCGCTGTGGGCAGCCCGATATATCCAGTTCCGACAACACAAACTCTCATAACTTTCTCCTTATTGTATTGATTGGTTTAGTCCTTAACGTATACTCTCTCACCGTGAATACTGGATTTTATTAAATGTTCTAAGAAGATAGGCAGTGTTTAGTATACCAGTCACAATCGCCGTAGTCAATGTAGCAGCAGCTGCGCCATTTGATTGCCACGCATTTATGAAAAACACATTCATCACCGTATTCATTGTTCCTGAAAATACAGCAATAAAAGTATTGAACTTTAGCTTTCGTTGTGTAACAAGCAAGTTCCCTGATATGACCCTAAATGTGCCTGCAAAGAAATATGACACAACCAAAATCCGAAACGGTGAAACAGCATCCATATACTGCTTTCCGAAAATCATGTTTATCAAAAATGGAGCTAAAATATAGAGCGCCACCGTTATAAGCAGGTTTACACCACCCAGTGATATAACAAGCCTCTTATAGTTTGACCGCAGCCACAGCTTATTATCTCTGTTCCGCGAAAAATACGGGTATACATATGTTACAACAGATGCCGGGATAAACTCCAACGCCGTCGGGATGGTAGTTGCGACCTTATATGCTGCAATAACATTTTCATTTGCCACAACAAGCCCCAGTACAAAAATGTCAAGATAATACATTAGGCTGGACAACCCGTTATTGACCATGCTTATCCCGCCAATGCTGATGAGCGAGTGCTTGTCACTTTCCGATATTTCACTCTCAACAGCAAGCGGAACTCCAAACTTATTTCTCAGTAAAATTGCCGTGATGGCAAAAGCTATATACTGTGCAAATATAAGTCCCTTAGCTTGTATTGTAAGCGCAAGCCCGACCGACAGCACAAATGTTACCGCTGCTGTCAAAGTGTTCGCGTATGCATAGTCTGTATTGCGCAACTCCGTGCGCAGATAGACCTTTTGCAGATCTGGAATAAATGTAAACAGAGGCATGAGACACATCAGCGCAAGATACCCGTTCGCGCCTTCAATTTTCAGTGGCACGAACAGCGCGATCAATATGATAAGCCCCCCTAACGCAGCATTTACCTTTGCGCCGAGACCAAGCCCATATTCATAAACGCACAAACGTGTCTCACTGTCGGTCTTTTCGCTACATACCTGAAGCACCGCGGAACTCATGCCGAAGCCGTTGAGCATCATGCAAAAGCCAAGTATAGTGTTTGCATAAGTATACACACCATAGTCCGCCTTCGTCAATATACGCACAAGTATTATTCCGCTGGTAAATGATATGACCTTATTTATGATTGAGCTGCCGAACACATGGAAAAAACCCGTATCTGTCAGTTTTACCGCGGCGCTTTTTATATAACCCATTATTTTTTCGATCATTACTCTTCAACGCCGAAATACGCCTTCGCCGCACCCAGCACCGTGAGCGCCAGCATTTTATCCATTGCTTTCGGTGAATCAATCAGAATTTTGACACAGTTCAAAGTCTCCGGGTAATCGCTCAACAGTGAAATAGCGTCGGAATAATATTCATATACAAACTCTCTCAGTTCCGGAATCGTATCGTACCAGTAATCGAACGGATTCATTCCGTTCGGGTTCTGCGCCGTTTTACTAAGACCTATACCGCAGAGCACTTTCTTATAAGCACTATATGCCATGCGCTTGAGCTTATATTTGTAATAGCTCTTCGGCGATCTGTCAGGGTCACGCGAGGAGTGCATCGCTGCTGCCTCCGGATAAAAGCGATTCACCCATGCCCAGTAAAGCTTTCTGTTTTGCCTGTACCGAAGCGGAATCCTTGCGCATAGCTCAAAAAAATCTCTGTCAATAAATGGTGCTACCGCATAGGTATAGTGTCGGCGTATAAGATGCGTTGACAGTGTCCCGAGAAATCCACGTGTGTAATAACTGAATTCCTCATTGTTCTCGTACCTTGCCAGCACCTCTTCTGGCACTTTATAGTTCACGGTATCTGTATACCTCAAATCCGTGGTTATTGGCGGAACATGAGCATCCGTGTTGCCATACGACGTCAGATTTTCAAGCTGTCCTGTATGCTCAAGCCCAAAACGCTCAAACTCTACGCAAGAGAGCATTCTCTCTCCGCCTGTTATTCCGCAGTAAATTGTCAGCCCATAATTCATGCTTATAAGCTTATCTATATCATATATGAACTTAACATTATCAAGGGGCATCGCCATAAAATCATTGCCCAGTCTCAAGGACACCGCTTCGGCATATCTGTGCTCGTCAGAGCCACTCTGGCTATAATGGAAATTATATATCTCTCCATAGCCCATGTCTCTTGCTACCCAGTTGACCATGCGCGTATCAAGTCCGGCAGACATATCCGCCATGTGCGCATAACCGTACTCTATATCTTTATCAAAACAGCGTTTGAGCGCTGTGCGGAAACCCTTGTCTATCTCGTTCACAGCCTCATCAAAGCTTATATCAAGCTCATCAAAGCTAAATCTGTGATATTGTTTTATCTCAGAGCGTCCGTTTTCCCCACGGATATACTTTCCCGGTTCAAGTCGTTTTATCTCGGATATCATCGTGCTACCATCGATCTGATACCCGAATGTCATAACTGCAAGTGCCGCATTTTCATCGATGCTGTATTCTATGCCGTGAAGCTTAAGTTGGCGTACAATGAGATTAAAATCATCCGAAGCGGAGAAAAAGTCACCGTCATAGTAAAACACCGGCGCGTCTCCCGTCTGGTTGCACCACACTGTGATAATTCCATTTTTAACGCGCGCACCGCTGAACGGACCGACAAATTCCGAAAAAAAGCTCTCGCCTAACTGTTCTTCAGCACACCGGATGACCCCGGCGAGATTATGTGTATTATATTTGCTTTTAAGTTCTGAAAGATTAAGAATTACCCCATCAGATACAATAAAACCATCATCGGTTGTCGAATATAGTTGATCTGCCTCAAAACGACCGTCTCTAGTATAGAGTATACTGACATTATCGGCATACTTGGCGCTGCATCCATCAAGCAGTTTATTCCTGTTGGTCTCGAGTATTTTATCTGTGGAAATTATCCAATAATTCATGTTGCGCTCCGTCCTATATCAATCCGTAATCACTGTATCGTTCTGTCATCTTCTCCAGCGAGAAATTCTTTTTGATGTATTCTTCTGCTTCATAGTTCACGCTTGGCTTTTTGTCTAGTATATCCATCAATTCTTTGAGAATATCTTCAAATTTTTCACTCTGCGGTGTGCTTGTATATGGAAATTCATATCTGTATACTATCTCACGCCCCGCCGCCAAAGCCTCAATAATCATTCTTGGGAGACCATCGTGCTCCGGGTAGCGGAACAATATTGTACATTCTTTTATAAGCGCTTGCATCTGTTCTCTGTCAAGCCATCCTAAGTACTCAACATTCTGAAGTTTTTCATTGTCATCCTCGCCATCGTTGCCAACAACATAAAACTTCACCTCCGATAATTCCGCTGCAAGCCGTTTTGTAAGCTCATAATTATAAAACTTTGCTCGATTCTTGGGTATATACGTTAGAATCCTGTGATTTTCCGGTATCTCTTTACATTCATAGCTAATATCGAATGGAACTATAGGGAGTTCTTTCGAGTGTATGCCAATTTCGTCCAGCTCCCTTTTTAACCATGACACTACCGCATAGTTTTCGCATTCAGAATTTATCTTTCTCGGGTTTTTGTAATAATCCTCGCGTATGCGCAGTACATCTGTTCCTATCCAGTGCACTATTACCTTTTTTCCAAGCTTTAACGCAAGACGGTACGCACATGTGCTCTGCACATCACAACCGCTTACGATATACACACAGTCCGCCGAGATGAGCTTAAACAGCTCTCTCAGCTTTGCCAACGGACTTCCACCTGTTTCTTTATACTCGTCGCATTTCCAGCCAGCCGCCTCATATATCGGTCTAACCTGTTTTATTGCGTAGTTGCCGTAAAAAACAACTTTCATATGCCATGCCTCTTATTTCTCCGTCAGTTTTTCGCTCAAGTCACGAACCACTTTATCTACCCTATGCATCCACAGGTTTTCTTTAAGCAGTGCTTTTTTCCCGTTTTCTCTGTATTGCTGGTATTTCTCTTTATCGGCAAACATCTCGCGTATTGCCAGAGCAAAGCCCTCAGGTGTGTTCTTTGCCACAATGCCGAGATGATAGCTTTCTATTATGCTGTTCATCGCCTGTTCGTCAGCAGCGATAATAGGCAGCCCATACCCCATATACTCGAATATCTTTACTGATATGGCAATTCTGTTGTACGCATCTGTCCTCTTTGGTGCCATTGCAACCGAGGCTCTCTCGTAAAGCGGCTCAAGTTCCGCCCCTGACACATGATGCACTTCCAGCCATGGCGCATTCTTCAGCGGATGTTCAAACGCATTCCACTCGCTGTCTCTGGTGACCAGTATAAGTCTGTACTCCTCGCCCGCGCCGTTTACGATTCCATATGCGTCCAGCAGAATATCAACCCCATATATGTCAGATATCCCACCGACATATATTCCTGTCTTGCTTAATTTCTTGTCTGCCGGCAGATGGTTCTCTCCAGCCGGAGGAAGCAGGCGCATATCCTTATACGGGAAAAGCGCTTTTCCCTGCTCTGATGATAGATAGACAATGTCTACACATTCTAACACCTTATCTGTTTTTGCCTGTCGGATATCAAGATACAGTTCTTTGAGAGTATTTATAAAGCCCTTCCTGCGCGGAAAAAGTTCTGGAAACTTGCGATAGTAATCCCTTATAAAATACCCAGTTGGGATGCCCATGCGGTGCAGGCGCTTTATAAGGCGGATATCG
>CALBGD010000149.1 GCA_937893735.1 uncultured Clostridia bacterium
ACAGGAATATAAAAGTAAAGCAGTCCGGGCATTTTTCGGGAAATGTGTGGGAGCAGCTTTCTCTTCCGCTGTATGTTTTGAAACATGGAGCGGTATGTGTAAATCTGTGCAACATGGCGCCAATATTAACGCCCCATGTCGTTGTTATACATGATGTAAGCTATAAAGTAAACAAGCAGTTCTTTTCTAAAAAATTCACTGCCTGGTATAACTTTGTGTTTTCTCTGATCATACGCAGGATCACACAGATCATTACTGTATCTCAGTTCAGCAGGGACGAAATATGCAGGGCTTACAGGCATGACTTCGAAAATATAACAGTCACATATAATGGCTGGCAGCATTTCAGCGATATACCGTATGACAAAAACGCTCTCGGAAAATACGGATTGGATAAAAAGGGCTTTTATTTTGCTATGAGCAGCATGGCGCCCAATAAGAACTTTAAATGGATAGCTGAGAATGCCGTTCTTAATCCGGAGACCGTATATGCGGTCAGCGGTTCAGTCAACAAAAAGGTATTTGGTGACGGGCTGGATTTTGAGGTGCCTTCAAACCTGAAATTCCTCGGCTATATAAGCGACTCAGAGGCGCGCACACTTATGGAAGAATGCAGGGCGTTTATATTCCCTACATTCTACGAGGGGTTCGGGATACCTCCGCTGGAGGCGCTTTCCGCAGGTGCAAAGGCAGTGGTATCCGATTCAAGCTGTATGCGCGAAATATTTGGGGATCATGTGTATTATATAGACCCATATAATGCACATATCGACCTTGGAGCCCTGATCAGCGGATCCGTCAGGCAGCCGTCAGAGCTCTTGGAGAAATACAGTTGGAAGGACAGTGCCGAACGGCTTCTTCAAGCCATCAATATGATAAAGAAATAATATCCGGTTCTCAGTTGATTTTCTGTATTTCGATGGAATCAATGCGGATAACAGCTCCGTCCTCTGCATACACGCGGTGCTCGAATACATGATACATACTTGGCATACCCGCTGTTACGACCGCCCTGTTTTCTCCGGGGATCATATCGGCGCAGCTTTTTACTTCCTGACTGCCATCAACAGTCCTGCTGATTATCTCAAACTTTCCGGCGGTATTGCCTGAGCACTCGACAACGCTGTAATTCAAAGTAAATGTGTATGTGCCGCTGTACGCTTCCGCCCCCGGACCTGACAGCTTGCAGCCGGCTGTACCATCTGTGTAGTAAGCTCCGTCCCTGATAACGCAGCCCTCCGTCACCACATCAAGCGTGTCGGGGAAGTTGAAGGTGGCGCCCTCTTCCGGCAGCCCCGGGCAGAAGTCCGGGACAACGCTGCTGCGGTAAATGTTTATTCCGAACATTATTTCCTCTGCGAGGCAGAATCCGCTTTTAAGCCCTTCGTTCAGTTCGTCGAATGTGCTTTCGCGGCACACCAGCAGACAGCCGCGGGATACGTCGTCGGTGCTTGCGCTGGAGTATACGTCGTCGTAGTAGGTGAAATCCCCCCAGTTTTCAAGGAAGTGTCCATCGCACACTCCGTCGCTGTTAAAGTCACGTTCGTTTATGCCCTTGTAGATATGCGTTCTGTCCATCGGGCGCAGGTCGCGGAATTCAGGTGTTTCATTATAGAAGAAGAACACCACGGGTTCGCTGTACCCGGATAAAGCCTGCTTGTACCGCGCATATTTGTCAGAACCCCTTGCACTGACGTAGCCGAATCCCGACAGGGATATTGAAACGCTGACAACAAGCAGTCCTGAGGTCAGAGTGCGTATCCACGGGCTATT
>CALBGD010000150.1 GCA_937893735.1 uncultured Clostridia bacterium
TCACGCGCCGGATAACGAGCTCCGGTCGAAGCTGATGCCTGTGAACCGGAAATATCCGGTCGAGGAGGTAATAGCCGCCGCGCGCGAATTCGCCGTAAGGCACAACCGCCGCGTAACGCTGGAGTACGTCATGCTCTGCGGAATAAACGACGCACCAGAACAGGCGCACAAGCTCGCTGAGCTCATCGGCTCCGATCCGCATTTCTATGTGAACATAATTCCGTACAACGGCAACGACAGCGGATTCACACAATCCAGCCGGGAGCGGATAATGGCGTTTTACGATGTCCTGAAAAAAAGCGGAACAGCCGTAACCATGCGCCGTGAATTCGGCGGAGGAATAAACGCCGCCTGCGGTCAGCTCAGTTCATCAAGGGGAATATAAAAACAGGAGGGGCGGGGCGCTCCTCCTGTCTGCTTATTCCTCTACAAGGCCTATTTCCTCGGTATACGGCGTTACATCGCTGAAATACGCGGCAAGCTTGTTTCCCGGACACTTGAACGACAGAATATTCCCAGTGGATTTGTCGGCGGTTACTGTGCAGGAACAGCCGTCTACCGTTGTTTTGGCTGTAAGTACTCCGTCGCGCTCCGTGAATTCCGCATTACCCAGCCCGTCTATTCCCTCGGCTATGAGCTCCGGAAGAATCGTGAAATCTCCCCCGCCGGCTTCGACCGAGAGTTCCCCAAGACTTGCAGTGAGCGTTCCGTTCTGGAGCCTCATTTCCACCCCGGAAAGCTCCGGCGGATCGGTGAAAAGGAACTCCCAACAGCCCGGCTCGCTACGTGTGACCTCCGCCTGTGCCTTGTTCGTTCCAAATGTTATCTCCGCCCCGGCGGACCAGTTTTCCGGAATCTCCGGGGATTTCTGCTGTGTGAACGGATTGCTCCCCTGACAGCCTGTAAGTGCGACCGAAGCCAGAAAAACAGCTCCGGCTGTGATAATTTTTAGCCTGTTCATATATACTCCCTCCGAAATCTGTTGAAAGGAGCATTGTGTGTCATTCCACGGAATACACCTCTGGCAGCGCGCCGATAATATCCGTTGGAAGAATACTTTCCGCAGGCATACGCCGCGTCAGGATATCTGCGGCTTTCCAGTGGCAGTAAGCTCCGGCGCAGGCGGCCCTGAACGGCTCTATTCCCTGCGCCGCAAACGCGCCTATGATTCCGGTGAGCACGTCCCCGCTGCCGCCCTTGGAAAGTCCGCTGCACGCGTGAGCATTCACGCATACCCTGCCGTCCGGCGAGGCTATAACAGTATCCGCGCCTTTCAGCAGAAGATTCACGCCGTATTCCTTTGCAAATGCGGAAACCCTGTTCAGCCTGTCAGATTGTATTTCTCTGACGGAAATCCCGGTCATTCTGCTGAATTCCAGCGGGTGCGGGGTCAGTATCGTATCGCCTGTCCGCTCCTTTAACACATCTATATTCCCGGAAATTGAATTTATTCCATCAGCGTCGATAACTACCGGACAAGAGGCGTTTCTTATGACGAATTCTGTCAGCCTGCGTATGCTGTTCGAATTTCCGAGCCCGCAGCCTATCAGCACAGCAGAGGCTGTTTTCAGCTTTGGAAGAACGATCTGCTCCAGCATATCCGGAGAGACCTCCGCAAATCCGTTTTTATCCTCCGGAAGAGGAACATAGACCGCCTCGTGAAGTCCTGCCGCCATTATCTTTACGGCGCTAACCGGAGAAGCTGCGAAATACAGCCCCGCGCCGCTCCGGAGGGCGGCTTTCGCACACATGAACGCGGCTCCGTTAAAGCAGAGACTCCCGGCAAAACCCAAAAGCCGCCCGAAGCTCCCCTTATGGGTATTTCTCCCATGGGGAAGAAAAGGTCTGCGCAGGCTCTCGTCTGTCAGGAAGCCCACATTGTTGTCCGCGTAGCACTCCTCGCCGATACCTATATCAAGGAGCGCCGTTTC
>CALBGD010000151.1 GCA_937893735.1 uncultured Clostridia bacterium
ATCTCCGACGCTGTGACGATAAACGGAATGCTCGACCCCGTCGAGCGCGCCAGCGCAATTGAGCGCGTGCAGAGCGGTCAGGCGTCACTGCTGTATATTTCGCCGGAATCCCTGCGCTCAAAGACCATCGAAAACCTCATGCTCAACCGCCACATAACCCGCTTCGTTATCGACGAGGCGCACTGCTTTTCGGCATGGGGACAGGATTTCCGCGTTGATTACCTCTACATAGGCGACTTTATCCGCGAATTGCAGGAGAAAAAGAACCTCTCCGAGCCGATTCCCGTGTCCTGTTTCACTGCCACCGCAAAGCAGAAGGTAATCAGCGACATCAGCGATTATTTCCGCAATAAGCTCGGTATCGAGATGGAAATTTTCGCTTCGGGAGCGTCCCGCCGTAACCTGCGCTACGAGGTGCTTTACAAGGAAAACGACGATGAAAAATACCTTGCGCTCCGCAATCTGCTGACAACGAAAAACTGTCCCTCGATAGTCTACGTTTCAAAGGTCAAACGGACATTCAGCATTGCGAAAAGGCTGAACGCGGACGGAATAAAGGCGCTTCCGTTCAACGGAAAGATGGACAAGAGCGAGAAAATCGCAAATCAGGAGCAATTCATGAGCGGCGAGGTCAACGTTATCGTGGCGACCTCAGCTTTTGGCATGGGCGTGGATAAATCCGACGTCGGACTTGTCGTGCATTTCGATATTTCGCCGTCGCTGGAGGACTATGTTCAGGAAGCGGGCAGAGCGGGGCGCGACGAGGACTTGCAGGCGGAATGCTATGTGCTGTTCAAGGACGAGGACCTGGACGGACATTTCATGATGCTCAATCAGAGCAAGCTGTCCATCAAGGAGATAAACCAGATCTGGAAAGCGGTCAAGGAGTGTTCGCGATACCGCATGACATTCACGCGCTCGGCGCTGGAGCTTGCGCGGATCGCAGGCTGGAATGACGAGCAGGACGAAATCGAAACCCGCGTCGCCAACGCGATTAACGCGCTGGAAACCGCAGGATACCTTAAACGCGGAAAGAACGTCCCGCGCGTTTTCGCTTCCAGCATTAACGCGAAAAGCTACATCGAAGCTGCCGAGAAGATAAACCGTCTGAACACGCTGGACGACAGGTATAAGCAGTACGCCGCTAGGATAATCCGCTGTATGATTTCCGAGCGAAGCCGCGCCGACGCGGGCAACGAGGAAGCGGAGAGCCGCGTCGACCACATTTCCGACATTCTCGGAATTCCGATGGAGGACGTGGTGTTCTGTATCGGCGCAATGCGCGAGGGCGGGATTCTGACCAACGCAAACGACCTCACCGCGTATATTCGCAAAAACGACACCGTGCGTAAATCCACGAATATCCTCAAGCGCTATGCGGAGCTGGAGCGCTTCCTGCTGGGAAAGGTGAGCGGCGGCGCAGAGTATTACAACCTCAAGGACCTCAACGAGCAGGCGCAGAAAGAGCGCGTGCCCTCGGTTTCGGTGAAGTCGATAAGGACCCTGCTGTACTTCCTCATGATCAAGGACTATGTGCAGAAATCGCACATTTCCGGGGAAACCGTACAGATAGTTCCGACCGACGATATCGGGAAGATAAAGGCGAAATCCGAGCTGCGCATTTCGGCTGCGGAGAAAATCCTTGAGCTGCTCTACATCAGGGCGGACGAGCTGAAATCCCCCGAAAAGGACGAAGTCCTTGTGGAATTTTCGGAGCTGGAGCTGCTGGAATACTGCCGGGAAAACCTGCTCGAAAAGCCCGAAGCCGAGGACATCAAGTCCGCGCTGCTCTATCTGTCGAAGATAGGCGCGATAGACATCGAGGGCGGATTCCTCGTGCTGTACAACGCCATGCAGATCACCCGTCTGGAGCGCAACAACAATATCCGCTACAAGACGGAGGATTACAGGCAGCTCAGCGAATTCTACAAGCAGAAGATACAGCAAATTCACATTGTCGGCGAGTACGCAAACATGATGACCCGGGACTATGACGCGGCTCTGCGGTTCGTGTCCGACTATTTCGGCATGGACTACAAGAAGTTCATCGGGAAGTATTTCGCAGGGCGTGAGGACGAGATTTCCCGCAATATCACCCCCGAAAAATTCGACCGTATTTTCGGGCAGCTTTCGCCGCGCCAGCAGGAGATAATCAACGATAAGGATTCAAAGTACATCGTTGTCACCGCGGGTCCCGGCAGCGGCAAGACCACGCTGCTTGTCAGCAAGCTGGCGTCCCTCTACCAGATGGAGGACATCAAGCACGAGCAGCTGCTCATGCTGACGTTTTCCCGCGCGGCGGCGACGGAATTCAGACAGCGGCTGACGGCGCTGATGGGCGGCGCGGTGCGCTATATGGACATCAAGACATTCCACAGCTACTGCTTCGATATTACGGGGAGGGTAGGCTCGCTTGAAAATTCCGCAGATATAGTCAGGCAGGCGGCGGAGATGATTTCCGCAGGCGAGGTCGAGCAGGGGCAGATAACCAAGACCGTCGCCGTGATCGACGAGGCGCAGGACATGGACGAAAACGAGTTCGCGCTGATAAAGTCGCTCATGGAGCGCAACGAGGATATGCGGATAATAGCCGTGGGCGACGACGACCAGAATATCTACGAGTTCCGCAATTCAAGCTCCGCGCACATGGCGAGCCTTATCACGGAGTACGGTGCGGCGCATTACAGCATGACCGACAACTACCGCAGTGCGCGCAGGATAGTGGCGCTTGCGAATGCCTACGCGGCGAGGATAACTAACCGCTTGAAGGACGAGCCTATCCATGCGGTAAAGAACGCCGACGGCATTGTGAAGCTCATAAAGCACGCGGCGCGGAACATGGATGTCCCCACTGCGGACTGCTTACAAGCAACATGGCATTGCGGTACTGCCGCTATTCTCACCAACACAAACGAGGACGCCCTGCGTATGCTCGGACTGCTGACAAAGCGCGGCATTCCGGCGCGGCTTATCCAAAGCGGCGACGGATTCCGCATGAGCCAGCTCGCGGAGGTGAAGATGTTCTGCAAGCTGCTGAGTTCCGAATCTGCTGACGATTCGCCGATAATCCCCGAATCCGCATGGAACAGCGCAAGGGAGAGGTTACGCAGCGGAATATACGCTGACAGCACCTGCCTTGAAACGGTGCTGAATATGCTCGCGAAGTTCGAGGAGGTAAGCAATGGCGCGCTGTACCGTTCGGATTTCGAAACGTTCATTTTCGAGTCGGCGTACGAAACGTTCACGCCGCAGGAGCAGGACACGGTGACAATCTCCACGATACATAAGGCAAAGGGCAGGGAGTTCGACAACGTGTATCTCATGCTGAATCAGTCGGACGACTGCACTGACGAGGAACGGCGCAAGATATATGTCGGCATTACCCGCGCGAAGAACGAGCTGTATATCCACTACAACAGCGCGATTTTCGATGATATTTCCGCTGACGGCGTGGAGCATGAGAGCGATACGCAGGACTATCCCGAGCCCGAGGAGCTTGAAATGCAGCTTGGCATGAAAGATGTGTTCCTTGATTTCTTCATCGGGAAGAAAGCTGATGTTTTTAAGCTGAAAAGCGGCGATGAATTAGAGATACGCGGGGATTTCCTTTATGCGAACGGGAAACGGCTTGTAATTCCATCGAATGCAGTTCGGGAGAAGCTTGCAAGCATGCGTGAAAGAGGATACGGACCGTACAGGGCGCAGGTCAATTTCATCGTCGAGTGGGTGAAGAAAGAAACAGGAGAATCCGCGGCGGTCATACTGCCGGATATCCGGCTGAGAAGAAGGAGATTACATAATGACAGAGCTTGAAACAATTTTACTGAAACAGGTCAGAATGTCGCGCACAAAATGGACCTCAGGACCGCAGTAGAGCAGGGAATACTTGCGCCTATCCGCTGCGTGAGGGTCAAGACGGACATCGACCTTTCCGATGTGCGCATACACGGCATAAAGTACGACGCGCAGGACCTTGAAAGCAAGCTGTTCGTTCCGAAGCGCAATGAGCTTATAGTAAACACATACATGAAATATGCGCGTGGAAAGAAAGCTGTTGTATTCTGCACCAGCGTAAACCATTCGGCGGAAATTGCGCGTCTGCTGAAGGAGGCAGGGGTCAATGCCGAGGGAATATCCGGCAGTATTAAGGTAAGCGGGCGAAATAGCATTCTCCAGCGGTATGAGCATGGAAATAAGTCCTGGTGTACTGATTTTATTTACATACCGTTGTCAGACGGGAGTATGCGCTATAACTGTACTATCATAGACCTGTATGACAGGAGCGTGATCGCAAGCGTAAACGGTATGAATATTACATACAGCAGATCTCGCTATACAAACGCTTTCAAAAACAATAACTCAGCACCCATGGGTGCTGAAAAACGGCATAATTC
>CALBGD010000152.1 GCA_937893735.1 uncultured Clostridia bacterium
GGGGCGGTCTGCGCGGCGGCGCTTCTGAGCGTATGCCTCGGCAGATTCGGGAAAATAACCCGCGCGGTGGGATTCCTGTTCTTCGGCTGCACGCTTATCCTCGCGGGGGGGATAATCGGCGGTTCGTGGCGGATTTTCGCTGAACTCGCCGCAGCGGGAGCCGCCTACGCGCTTATACCGCTCGACAGGCTTTTCCCCCGTGAATCGGACGAGCAGGAGGGCTCCGCCGGGCAGATACTGCGTGAGCGCCTGTGCTTCGCGGCGGGAGCCGTTTCCGGCGTGAATTCCGGGCTGGAGGCCGCCGCCGACACACTGGAGCGCCGCTACTCCGTCACCCTGCCGGAGGTAGCGGACAAAGCCGCCGACAGAGCCTGCCGAAACTGCCCGAATAATATGGTCTGCTGGGGTCAGAAGTACGAGCTTTTCCACGCGGAATTCAACCGGCTGGTGAAGCAGCTCCGCTGCGGCGGGGAGTTTTCGGAGCAGTCCATGTCCCCGCCCGCCGCCGCTGAGTGCATAAACCGCCCCGCCGTGGTCTCCGGGGTGCGCCGCGCCTATGAGCAGTACCTCTCAGCTTCCGGCGGTCAGCAGCATATCCGGGAGCTGCGCCGCATCTACGCTTCCCAGCTCTCCACGGTGTCCGAGATACTCTCCGACATGGGCGGTGCCGCCGGGAAGCTCCGCCCCGGGAGCCGCACCGCAGAGCGCCGCGCCGAAAAGGTCCTCGCGGAATGCGGACTGAAAAGACCGGCGGCGTTCGTCAGCTTCACCCGGGGCGGCAGGCTGCGGCTGGAGGCATACGGCACCGGGGAGCTCACCGTTGACCGGGACTACCTCGGGGAGCTGCTGATACGCGCCCTCGGACGGGAGCTCGACCTCCCGGAGATAAGCGGAAGCGGGCGCGTCCGCGTTACCGCCTCTGAGCGGGCGCTGATGTCCGCGCAGACCGGGGCGTTCCAGCTCAACCGGGGCAAAAACCGCGTCTGCGGCGACTGCTTCGAGAGCTTCACAGACCCGTCGGGGGCGCTGTACGTTATCCTCTCGGACGGAATGGGCAGCGGCAGCCGGGCGCGGATAGACTCCACCCTCGCGTGCAGCATGGCGGCGCGGCTGATAAAGAGCGGGATATCCCTCAGCGCGGCGCTTGAAACGGTGAACACGGCGCTTATGGTAAAGTCCTCGGACGAGAGCTTCGCGACCCTCGACATCTGCCGAATAGACCTCAATTCCGGGGAGTGCGTGATATACAAGGCGGGAGCCGCGCTGAGCTACATAAAGTGCTCGGATAAATTACTTAGGGCTTCCCTGTCGTCGCCGCCGGTGGGCTCCGGGGGGAGGGTGACGGTACCGGCGCAGAAATTCCACGTTTCCGCCGGGGATATGATAGTCATGACCACCGACGGCGCAGTGCTTGACGACGTTTGGCTCTCCCGGGAGCTTTCAAAGGAGGACAGGGGCTCCCCCGGCGAGCTCGCCGAGCGCATAGCCCGCGCCGCAAGGAGCGCCGAAAACGGAAGGGAGGACGACATTACAATAATTGTTGTCGAGATAGGAAGGTGAATTATTGTAGGGGAGGGGCTTGCCCCTCCCGCGCTTATTTGCGCAGCGTCCTTGCTGCGCTTTGGCGCGGATGGACAAACGTCCTGTTTGCCCCTCCCGCGCTTATTTGCGCGGCGTTATCGCCGGAATGTGCCGTAATCTGCATTTTGCGGGAGGGGCAAGCCCCTCCCCTACAGGTGGGTTTACGAAATCCACGGGCAGTGTTTCCGGGTGGTTTTCTCCGGCATAAGCCGACACATTCTGCGGGATTTTCCCCTTTCTTTACACGCCTGTGTTTAATCGTTTACAAAAAGTTGAAAAGTAATATGCGATGTGCACAAATCGACCTGCTTAAAAATAGCTAAAAACATGAAAACTCCACAAAACTATTGAAAAAATTCTTGTGTTGTGGTACAATAAGTACAAGGAACAGAATGCCCGCACAGGCATTTTTGTATACTTTTTAATGAGGAACCAGACAAGGAGGTCTTGAATAAATGGCTATAACCGTACCGGAAAAGTACACAGTCCCGCTGTATCTTTTCCATCAGGGCGAGAATTCCCACGCATATGAGTTCTTTGGCTCCCACCGCGACACGCAGGACGGCAAGTCCGGCGCAGTGTTCAGGGTGTGGGCTCCGAATGCGCGCACAGTCAGCGTCGTGGGCGACTTCAACCACTGGGACAGGGGCCGCCACCCGATGAACAAGATAAGCGACGGCGGTATCTGGGAGCTGTTCGTCCCCGGGATAAAGCAGTACGACAACTATAAATACAGCATCGAAAGCCCGGACGGACTTATAAAGCTCAAGGCCGACCCTTACGGCTATCACATGGAGCTCCGCCCGAACACCGCTTCGAAATTCTACGAGCTGGAGGGCTTCCGCTGGACCGACCAGAAGTACATAAAAGAGCTCCACGCAAAGAATATCTACGACAGCGCCGCGAATATATATGAGGTGAACGCAGGCTCATGGCGCAAGGACGGCGAGAACTTCCTGAGCTACCGCCAGCTTGCCGAAAAGCTCATTCCCTACGTTAAGGAGATGGGCTACACCCACATCGAGCTCATGCCCATCGGCGAATATCCCTACGACGGAAGCTGGGGCTACCAGCAGATAGGATACTTCGCGCCGACCTCCCGCTTCGGCACTCCGCACGACTTCATGGAGTTCGTGGACAGGTGCCACGCCGCCGGGATAGGCGTCATCGTGGACTGGGTACCCGCCCACTTCCCCAAGGACGCCGCAGGTCTGTATGAGTTCGACGGCACAAGCTGCTATGAGTACTCCGACCCGCTGAAGCGCGAGCACAAGAACTGGGGCACCCACATCTTCGACTGGGGCAAGCCCGAGGTGCAGAGCTTCCTGGTTTCCAACGCGAACTACTGGATAGAGAAATACCACATCGACGGTCTGCGCGTGGACGCTGTCGCTTCCATGCTCTACCTCGACTACGACCGCAAGGACGGCGAATGGCGTCCCAACGCCTACGGAGGTCATGAGAACCTCGAGGCCGTGGCGTTCCTCCAGAAGCTCAACGCCGCGCTCTTCCGCGAGCACCCCAACATAATGATGATCGCCGAGGAATCCACCGCATGGCCCATGGTAACAAAGCCTGCGGACATCGGAGGTCTTGGCTTCAACTTCAAGTGGAACATGGGCTGGATGAACGATATGCTCCGCTATATGTCCATGGACCCGCTTTCGCGGCCGTATAACCACAATCTCGTAACGTTCTCGTTCTACTATGCGTTCTCTGAGAACTACATTCTCCCGATATCTCATGACGAGGTGGTCTACGGAAAGTGCTCCATGCTGGACAAGATGGGCGGCCCGAGGGAATTCCGCTTCAACTCCATGCGCACATTCCTCGGCTATATGACCGCTCACCCCGGCAAGAAGCTGATGTTCATGGGGCAGGAATTCGCCCAGTACAAGGAGTGGAACTTCCAGACCCAGCTCGACTGGGAGGTTCTGGAGTTCGAGCCGCACAGAAAGCTCCACGAATATGTAAAGGATCTCAATAAGTTCTACACCGACAACGCTCCCCTGTGGGAATGCGACACGAGCTGGGAGGGCTTCCACTGGATATCCAGCGAGGACAACGCGAACTCCGTAATAGCTTTCCGCCGCATAGCCCGCAACAAGGACGAGCTTATCTGCGTGTGCAACTTCCAGCCGGTAAGGCATGAGATATACGAAATAGGCGTTCCCTATTACGCGGACTATGAAGAGGTGTTCAGCTCCGACGACGTGAAATACGGCGGCACCGGAGTCACCAACGGCACCCTCACCGCAAAGGAAGAGCCTATGCACGGCGAGCAGTTCAGGATATCCATGGATCTGCCGCCCATGGCAGCGCTGTTCTTCAAAATAAAGAACAAGCGGACTCCGCCGAGCCAGCTCCCGGAGGAAGCTGTTTCCGAGCCGCTTCAGCCCGCTGAAACGGAAAAGCCCGAGGAGGTGCCGGAGGCTCCGGTCGTTCCGGAAGCACCGGAATCCGCCAAGGCTCCGGAAGTCACGGAAACCGCCGCGCCCAAGGCCGAGGAACCTGAAAAGGCTCCCGAAAAGCCCGTTTCCAGCGGCGTCAGTAACGCCACGGAAAAGCAGGAGATCCCGGAAAAACCGGAAGCAAAGGCAGAAGCACCGGAAAAGCTGACGGCAGAAACTCCGGCGAAAGCAGAAGCCAAATCCGCCGAAAACGGCGATAAATCTAAGGAAATCACGGCTCACAAGGTCGGGACAGGAGGAAATATATGAATCACATTAAAAAAGAGTGCGTTGCCATGCTGCTTGCAGGCGGACAGGGCAGCCGTCTTTACGCACTGACTCAGGAAATGGCAAAGCCCGCAGTTCCCTACGGCGGTAAGTACAGGATAATCGACTTCCCGCTCTCCAACTGCGTTAATTCAGGTATAGACACGGTGGGCGTGCTCACACAGTATCAGCCGCTCGTCCTCAACGAGTACATAGGCAACGGTCAGCCGTGGGGTCTTGACCGCGCGCACGGCGGCGTTCACGTTCTGCCCCCTTACGAAACTGCGGCAGGCAAGGCGTGGTACTCCGGCACGGCTAACGCCATCTATCAGAATATAGGCTTCATCGACCGCTACGACCCTGAGTATGTGGTTGTTCTGTCCGGCGACCATATCTACAAGATGGACTACTCCAAGATGGTTGACTTCCACAAGCAGCACGAGGCTGACGCCACCATCGCGGTCCTCGAGGTTCCGTGGGAGGAGGCTCCCCGCTTCGGCATAATGAGCGCTAACCCCGACGGCACCATCTACGAATTCGCGGAGAAGCCCAAGGAGCCCAAGTCCAACCTTGCTTCCATGGGTATCTATGTATTCACATGGTCCAAGCTCCGCAAGTACCTCATCGACAACGAAAACGACGAGGGCGCGACCAAGGACTTCGGCAAGAACATTATCCCCACAATGCTCGAAAACAAGGAGAAGATGGTGGCTTACCACTTCGACGGCTACTGGAAGGACGTCGGAACTATCGACTCCCTGTGGGAAGCAAACATGGACGTGCTCGACCCCAAGGTCCCGCTCGACCTGCTTGACGACAGCTGGAAGATATACTCCAGGAACCCCGTAATGCCTCCGCACTACGCAGGTCCCAACAGCCAGATACAGAACTCCATGGTGGCAGAGGGCTGCGAGATATACGGTATGGTGGATTTCGCCGTGCTGTTCGCAGGTGTTGTCATTGAGGAGGGCGCTATCGTCCGCGACAGTATCATCATGCCGAACACCATCATCAAAAAGGGCGCGGTGATCGAGTACTCCATCGTCGGCGAGAACTGCGTCATCGGCGAGGGCGCACATATCGGAGAACGTCCTGAGCTTATCGAGGACAAGTCGCAGTGGGGCGTTGCAGTAATCGGTCACAACGTGAATGTTTCCGACAAGGCTGTGGCACCTCCCAAGGCTATGATCTCCAAAGATATATAAAACCCGTCGAAAAAATCCCTGAAGGGATTTTTCCGCCGAACATACCAGCTGCGCGCACTCATTGTCGGCTGCGCCGACAATTCGCACACTTGCTGGTATAGAGGTATTTTTTACCCCGGCATAGCTGGGGTAAAAAATGGATCTCAAAGCCTGCTGCGCAGGCTGGATAAGGTTTTTCTATAAATGAAAGGAAATATGTTGATATGGCAAGTATGGGTAATGTTTTAGGACTTATTTTTGCTAATATGCACGAAGAGAACCTCCCCGAGCTGACCAAGGCAAGGGCAATGGCGAGCGTTCCTTTTGGTGCAAGATACCGCCTTGTGGATTTCCCGCTCTCCAGCATGGTGAATTCCGGGATAACACAGGTGGGCATAATCACTCAGGCTAAGTACTACTCCCTGATGGATCACCTCGGAATGGGCAGCGAGTGGGACCTCGCAAGAAAGACCGGCGGTCTGCACATTCTCCCGCCCTACGGCAGAAGCGACAACGGCGTTTACAGAGGCCGCCTCGAGGCTCTCGCGGGGGCTGCCGAGTTCATTCACGAATCCGGCGCGGAGTACGTCATCATGTCCGACAGCAACGTTGTTGCGAGCATTGATTTCAAGCCGATAATCGAGTTCCACGAGAAGAAGGGCGCAGACATCACCTGCGTTTACGGCACCGGCGTTTATGACGCTGAGCGCACCTCCAGATTCACCGTGCTCGGCGTTGACGAGAACGACGTGGTTTACGACGTGCTGACCAGACCCTCCATCAGCGGCGAGGTAAAGCCCGCGCTGAACATCTACGTTACAAAGCGCGAGTTCCTCGAGAACGTAATCCGCGAATCCGAGTGCCGCAGCCTGTACAGCTTCGAAACGGATATCCTCCAGCACAAGCTGCACGACTTCAAGATATTCGGCTACAAGTATGACGGCTACTTCGAGATAATCGACAGCA
>CALBGD010000153.1 GCA_937893735.1 uncultured Clostridia bacterium
GACTTTTCAACGATGTCGTCCAGCTTCACCTTGGAGTGTATCCCGTGGGTGCGCGGTCCGAATGCGATGTTGTCATAAACGCTCATCGGGAACGGATTCGGCTTCTGGAACACCATTCCCACGCGCTTGCGCAGGAGGTTCACGTCCATCTTGCCGTAGATGTCCTCGCCGTCAAGCAGGAACTGCCCGGTTATGCGGCAGCCCTCCACGAGGTCGTTCATGCGGTTGAGGGACTTTAAAAGCGTGGATTTTCCGCAGCCGGACGGCCCTATGAACGCGGTTATCTTGTTTTCGGGAATCTGGAGATTTATGCCCTTGAGCGCCTTGAAGTCGCCGTAATAAAGCTCGGCGTTCCTGATATCGAATTTCATGGTTTTATCCTTTCTTTTTCGCAATGTGACGCTCGATGAGGTCGGAGATAAGGTTGATGATGAATGTGATAACAAGCAGCACTACCGCGGAAGCGAACGCCTCGTTAACGTGCAGACCCTCGGTGGAGAGAATGTACATATGAACCGTGAGCGTTGCCGCAGAGCTTCCCGAGCCGGCGAGCGCGCCGGGCAGGCTGTGGCCAGAGCCGGAGGTGAATATCAGCGCTGCGGATTCGCCGACGATACGTCCGATGGCGAGAATGATTCCGGACATTATACCGGGTACCGCAGTCGGGAGGATAACGCGGAACACCGTGCGCATTTTTCCGGCTCCCAGACCGAAGCTTCCCTCGCGGTAGCTGTCGGGAACGGCAAGGAGAGCTTCCTCAGTGGTTCGGATTATCAGCGGGAGTATCATCATTGCAAGGGTGACAACGCCGGCAAGTATTGAGAATCCCCAACCGAGGGAGAGATTGAACATCAGGTATCCGAACAGACCGAAAACTATCGACGGAATGCCGGAAAGCGTTTCAGTGGTCACGCGGATAATCTTGACAAGCTTATTGCCGCGCTTCGCGTATTCCACGAGGTAGACTGCCGCGAAAACTCCTATCGGGACGGCGATGACAAGCGTCATTGCGACCATGGAGAGCGTGTTGATTATCGCGGGCATCATGCTGACGTTTTCGGTGGTGTATTCCCACGCGAACTGCTCGGCGGTCAGGTGCGGCACGCCGTTTATCAGAATGTACGCAATGATGAACAGGAGCATTCCCACCGAGAAAACAGCCGCCAGCATTACAAGTATCATCAGGATAAGCGAGAGCGGGCTGCGTGTGTACTGCTTCAGTCTTGCGCCGAGTGTCACGCGGTTGATGTATTTTTCAGGTGCACGGGAGGACATTTCGGCAGCCTGCACCGCTGTTTTTGAAGTCTGTGTCATCAGTCTTTCCTCCTTTTAAGCGCGGAGAAGCAGAGGTTGATTATCAGGATAAACACGAACAGAACTACGCCGGTGGCTATCAGGGCGCCGCGGTGGAGTCCGCCCGCATAGCCCATCTCCATTACGATGTTGGAGGTCATCGTGCGCACGCCGGAGGTGATGCTCTTGGGAATTACCGTCTGGTTGCCTGCAACGAGGATAACAGCCATGGTTTCGCCGATAGCGCGGCCTACGCCGAGGATTATCGCAGCGAGTATTCCGGATTTTGCCGCCGGCAGCGAAGCGAAGAACACGCTTCTTTCGTGGGTGGCTCCCAGCGCCAGCGCGCCCTCGTAGTAGCTGCGGGGAACGGCGTTCAGCGAGGATTCCGTAGTCTTAATAACGGTAGGGAGTATCATTATGCCGAGGAGCACTCCGGCGGTAAGCAGCGATTTTCCTGAACCGCCGAAAAGATCCTTCATGATCGGAACGATGACCATAAGACCAAAGAATCCGAAAACGATGGACGGGATACCGGCAAGCAGATTTATCGCGGGCTTAACGAAAGCGTAGAGCTTTTTCGGGCAGTAGTGCGACATGAACACGGCGCAGAGAATGCCTATCGGGACTCCGATGGCTATTGCGATACCGGTAACGAGTATCGAGCCGATTATCATCGGGAATATCCCGTAGTATCCGCTGGAGGGCTTCCATTTTGTGCCGAACAGGAAGTCTGTTACGCCGATCTCGCTCATCGCCGGGATACCTGTCGAGAACAGATACACGCATATCAGCACGACCGCGAGTATCGAAACGCAGGCGCATATCAGGAACAGCGCGTGCATTATGCCTTCTTTTACCTTCTGCATAATAATACCTCTTTGTAAAATTTCACGAGAAAGATTTTACATTTCTTTTCTCAAAAAAGTGCGCTGCACTTGGAGCCGTAAATCCGCTGCGCAGCGCTTAAAGGGAGGCCGCAGCATGGATGCTGCGGAGCTGTCACCAAAAGCCCGGCATGGACGCCGGGCATCCAAGTGACAGCGGGGAGAAACCTATCGCAGCACACTGTGAACACTTAAGCGTCGATGTGCCGCCATATATTCACGCGAACTTAAGCAAGCTCGCTCCAGTTGTTGATCTCGCCGGTGTAGATCTTCATGATCTCATCGGAGGTGATGTTCTCGATGGGGTTCTCGAGGTTTACGATAACTGCGATACCGTCGTCAGCGATCTTCATCTCGGTAAGACCTGCATCAAGCTCTTCCTGCTTGAGCTCACGGGAGGACATTCCGATATCGCAGGTGCCCTCGGTAGCGGAGGTGATACCAGCGCCGGAGCCTGTCTGCTGAATGTCGATGGTAACGTCAGGGTTCATGCCCTTGTAGCTCTCTGCAAGCTTTTCCATGATCGGGCCAACGGAGGTGGAGCCGTTCAGGGAGATACCGCCGGAAACTCCGGAAGCTGTGTAGTTATCGGTAACGTCAATGGAGATGTAGCCGTTGTCAGCGATTATCTTCTGACCCTCAACGGACTCGATGAACTTGATGAAGTCCTGAGCTGCTGCGTTCTCATCGAGCTTGGACTGCTGATAGCAGATGTTGAACGGTCTTGCAACAACGTAATCGCCGGACTTGATGTCAGCTACGGAGCATTCAACGCCGTTAACGTCGAGCGCCTTTACGGTGTCGTTCAGGGAGCCGAGGGAGATGTATCCGATGGCGTCAACGTTGCCTGCAACGCTCATCATTACACCGTTTGTGGAGTTGGAGATCTCTGCGTCGCCGCGGGTCATATCTTCTTTCTCGCCGGCTTCGTTCTTCTGCTCAATTCCCATGAGCTCAACGAACGCGCCTCTGGTACCGGAGCCGTCCTCGCGGGAAACTACGGTGATATCGGTGTCAAGCTTTGCGCCTGTGCTTTCAGCAGCTGAGCTGTCTGCTGCTGAGCTGTCTGCTGCGGAGGAGTCTGCTGCGCTGCTGTCAACTGCTGCGGAGCTGTTGTCCGCTGCGGGAGTGGAGGAGCTTGTTGTATTGCCGGAGCAGCCCGCGAGTGCTGCAACTGCGAGCAGAGCCGCTGTGCTGAGTGTGATTCTTCTTGTCATCTTCATAGTTATGTTCTCCTTAGATTTGTATGCGGTGATTACCGCTTTTTGTTTTCCTGTTTGCAAGAACAATTATATCAAAACTATGTTAAATCCAAAAGCACCGAAGTGTTAAATGTATGTAAAATGAAATATTGTCTATTCAGAGGGCAAAAAACACATCTGCATGGATATATAAAAAACGCTGCAAAAGTCCGTGCTTTTGCAGCGTTTTTCTCTGTGTGGAGTTTGCCGAAGCAAACAAAGCGCAGGTAAATTCAGGATCTTTTCGCGGCGGTGAAGAACAGCCGCGGCATTTTCAGCAGGACGTTATTGTCAGCCTGCATGGGGATATTGCTCCTTACAAGCTCCAGAAGCTCGCTGAGGAAAACCTCCCTCTCGGAATCGCCGAGCATATCAAGATACGGTTTCAGACCGCTCCCCCTGTACCATTCTATCACTGCGGCGTGAGAGGGCACAACATGATAATAGGTGGTCTCCCACATGGTAACTTCGCCGGAGACCTGCGACAGAACATCATATGTTTTATCCGGGGTAAGGTTGTGGAAGTTGTGGATAATGTTCAGCTTTTCCCATTTTCCGGCTGAAATAAACTCGTTCAGCAGCTTGTAGAATACCGCCTGCTGAGTGAGCGGCATCTGCACCGCCAGCACTCCGCCGGGATTCAGCTTGTCCATGAGCTTCGGAAGCAGGCTTTTGTGATCCGGCACCCAGTGCAGGCAGGCATTCGAAAATATCAGGTCGAATCCGGGAAGCTCCGAAAGCCCGTCAGGCACTGAGCATTTCTGGAACTTCATGTCCGGATAGGTTTTGCGGGCTCTTTCAAGCATATTGTCAGAGCTGTCTATGCCAAGCAGCTCAGCGCCGGGGAAGCGCTCTGCGAGCTGATTCGTGCTGTTTCCTGGACCGCAGCCTATATCAAGCACCGAATGCGGCGTAATGCCTATCCGGTTTATCAGGTCAACGGACGGCTGCGTCCGCTCCCTCTCAAATTTTGTGTACTGTCTGGAATCCCAGTCGCCCATTGTGAAAACCTCCTGTTTAAAGTGCGCGGGAGCTTCTGGAAGTGTTCCCGGCATAGTCGAAAAGACCGTCGTTTTTCTCCTCCAGAGCCTTGATTATGTGGTAAGTGAATTCGTTGTACGGAGTTGGAATTCCGAGCTCCTTTCCCATTCTGACGATAGCGCCGGAGAACATATCGATTTCCGTATGGCGTCCGGCGTCAAGGTCCTGAAGCGTGGAATACCGCGCGGAGGGAGGCACCAGACTTCCGCGGGTCGATGACGCGTCTGCCTTACTCATGTCGATTCCCTTTGCGGCGGCTATCGCTTCAAGTTCCTGACGGAGCCCATTGCTTATCGCCTTCATGTGCTCGCTGTCCTGATAGCAGCCCACTCCCACGCCGACGATAGCCTGCGGAAGATTGTTGCAGACATTCAGCCGGAACTTGCTCCAGACCTCCTCGCGGATAAATTCCGTGCGGCGGTAGTGTATCCCCGTGCCCTCAAAAAGCCTGTCAATTGCGAGGACTCTCTCGCTGTCGAACGGAGCGCTTACCTCGCCGTAGACTATCCCGATGGTGGTTTCCGGGTCGAAATGATAACCGTCGCTTTCTCTGTGGGAGGCAACCTTTATCAGTGAATACAGCACGCGCTCCGCGCCTATTTCCCCGGAAATTATCTCCTCGCTGTCAACGCCGTTCATCAGGCTCATAACGGTCGTATTTTCGCCGACCGCCGCGCGAATGGAATCCAGCGCCCCGGGAAGCGCTCCGTATTTCAGCGCGACAATGAGCAGGTCAACGCCGCGAGCCTCCTGCGGAGTCCACACCTGCGGACGGTACACAGCGCCGTTGATGGAGCAGCCGTCCCTTTTCAGCCGCTCAGCGCGCTCCCCCTCGGCTATAACGCCTAATTCTATCGTTTCGCGCC
>CALBGD010000154.1 GCA_937893735.1 uncultured Clostridia bacterium
CTTAGCCCTTTTCTCAGCGTAATCTTCCATAATCTTGCACATAGTATCAACACCCTCCTTGCTTTCCTTGAAATACTGTGTCCGTTCAGACAGAATGTCGTAGTACATTTCATGCGGATTCGTGCAGAAGAAGTCGTGCATAAGATGACCTATCGCCGTATCATCACGATTCTGCCCGTTTACATAGATTATGCAGGATTCGTCCCCATAATCAATGTGTCCCATGTTTTTTACACATCGGGTTATTTCGTACAGTTCCTGTCCGCCTCTGAAATAATCCCTCTCGGTAATAAATATGACATAAGTTCTGGGGAGGTTTTCGAAATCATTGCCGGGATCGGTCGCATTAACGTCCAGCAGGCTGCTGTTGTATCGTCCTCGTTTCGGAACCGCACCGCTGTCACGGCGCTGAACCTCGACATCGTATTTCACTCCATCGGAATCAACAGCGTAGATATCCAGTCTAGCGGAACGTCCCTGCAAATTCTTTATTTCAAACTGCGTCCGCGTGTTCTGGACTGTAAGGTCGTTCTTGTTCAGTATTACCCGGAGCAGCAGTTCGGCGCACTCCTTGTCTTCGAAAACCTTGCTCATGAATGTGTCGTCCATGAGCCGGAACTGTTTTATCGCTTCTTCCTTGACTTTGCGGTCGTCAAGCAGCTTATTTTCGTCTGCCATCGGGATCACCGTCCTTTCTTGAATTATAACATATTATTGCTGAAAAATCAAGCGCCTGTATTGCTTATTCTGAATATTCCTCGCCGTCGGCCGTCACCGCGTTTATTTCCTCCTGACTTTCAAGATACATCTTACGCCATTCCGAAAGAAAATCAGATTTCTGCAGGCAGAAGTAGAAGAACTCAGATATTTCGTCATTGGTAAGCTCATCGCCGATTATCTCAGTGACTTCCTTACGCTGCAGCGTGATTTTCTTCGCATACTGATTAGGTGAGGATTTCTTCTTTTCGGTATTCTGCTTAACCGGCTCCTGCGTAGATTTTTTATCACTCTTTTCAGCAGGTTTAGGAGTTTCATCGTATAGTTCGATGATATCGCTTTCAGATACAAATTTGAGATATGCAAGCTCTTCTGCCTGCTCAGCGGTTATTTTCCGATCAGGAAAGCGATTGAGATAGGACGCTATGCCTCTCTGACTTTCGTCAGGCATTCCCGAAAAAGAAACAGCCGGCATGAGATTGATCCTGCCGGAATCCAGCAAATCCATAAGTTCCGGGACAAGCCTTGAGCAGGCTATGTACCGCTGAACTGTCGCACGCCCCTCGCCGTACTTCTCAGCAATGGCAGCCGTTGAACGTGGGCTTCCCAGTGCTATCAGCGCTTCGTGCTGTGCCTTGTAAGCATATGCACGTTCAGAAGGGAGCAGTTCAGTCCTCTGGCAGAGGTTCGTGTCAGCCATCATAAGTTTGGCGCGGTTCTCATCGACGTCCTTGATAACGCTTGGAATATTGGTTATGCCGGCGATTTTGCAGGCTTCAATGCGATTGTGTCCGGCGATGATACGGTATTTTCCGTTATCAAGCGGGCAAACAATGATAGGCGAAAGCAGTCCGTTTTCCTTTATGGACTCAGCCAGTTCATGCAGCTTGAATTCGCTGTACATTTTGAACGGCTGATTTTCCCATGGAACGAGCTGATTTATAGGTATTTCTTTTTCGGCATTCTGAACGGCATTGTCAGTTTTGAGGAAGTCTGTCATGTGAAGTTTGCCGGTGTTGCTTGATGTTCCTAAATTAAAGCCCATTATATAGCCTCCTTGCCGAGTATCTCGGTAACAAGCTGTCTGTACTGTCCACCGAGTACGCTGTTTTTCTTAGATATAAGCGATTTCTGCTCAGCGGTGCTGTTTGCAGCTTCGATACGCTTGCTGATAGTAGTTTTGTAAACCAGACCTCCATAGCGTTCCTTTAAGGCTTTATCCACTGCCT
>CALBGD010000155.1 GCA_937893735.1 uncultured Clostridia bacterium
AGTATGTAAACAAAGCCACTTCACTGGTGTTGAAGCGCTCGTTGTACGCTACCGCCTTGATGTAGTAGGTCTTGGTGGTTCCGACAACGCCGGCAAGATTGATGCCGCCATTATACTTAAAGTTAGTTGATGTCTCAACACCGCCCTGCGGATCAGGACCGTTCTCATTTTCGCTGATTGTATAATAAATCGTTTCTGAAGAGCTGAGCTTTACAGTAATACCAGTTCTGTACTCGCCCTCTGCGGTAGTAGTAGTCGGCTTTGCTAGCTGGTCTGCCGCCAGAACAGTAACATTCACGTAAACATTATACTTTGTCGTGGTATCCTCTACCATTGAACCTGCGGGAACAGATAAAGTACCGCGAATTTTGAAGTTCTGTTGAGCCACATCATTCGGATTGTAGGTGCTTGACGTCGCATAATCAAAAGTGTTGAGCGCAGTCTTCCATGTGATCTTGGACTCAAATGAATATGTAGAATCCTCAGTGCGTACCAGTGCGGTATCAGGAAGCTTTCTCAGGATCTCGGCGTCTGTCGTATGGCAAGGAAACGGGTCAATTGTTATTTCCTGGCTGCCTTCTGGGATAGTTGTGGTAGCCACAAACTCAGCGCTTACCGTATTCGGCAGGCGGGTTGCGTCAAAGGACATTTCCGCGATTATGTATTGATCGCCCTCAGTTCGGGTGGTCATCGCCTGCGGTGCGGAGCCTACATAATAAAAGACCTTTGCATTTTTCTCAACGGAATAGTTGGTTATATCTATTCTGAGGGAAATCTCAACGCGGTACTTCTTGTTGTAGCCAGCGTTTCCGGTAACAACGGTATTGCTGCCGTCATTAAGGTACCATGTTACCTTTTTCTCACGGATAGCTGTTTCCCTGTTGGTCTTAATTGCAGAAGTACCCCAGAAACTCTTTCCCGCCTCTGGCGAAGCAGGAACGCTGTCCAGCGTAATTTCAGAAATAGGGATAAGATCCGCCGCAAAAGCTCTGCTGGCTCCATCAATGAACTCCCCAAGCATAGCCGTATCCGTCAGCGTGAACATCAGTGCAAACGCCGCCAGCACAGCAGTAATTTTCTTCAATAGCTTCATACCAATACCTCCGGATATACGAATTGTATACAGTATTATTATATATTATTTTCCTCGTCAAGTCAATAGAAAAAATGGCTTTTTCTCAGAGCTTTGGAAATTCCGTACAAGCTCTTATATATTATATATCGGCAGAATTACAAAAAAATGAACACTTATCTGTTGTTTTTTCCGTTATTTTTCTGAAACTGTGAAAATTGTGCCGTCCTCTGAAAAATCCGCTTGGAATCCCGCCGATGAAAAGTATTCGCAGATTAAGTCCCGCAGCGCGCCGTTACTTTCGTCAAGTGAGAAATACTGTCCGCCGCAGCCGTCATGAAAATGGACATGGTCTGGGAAATGCTCCGCGCAGGCGGCTTTCAGCTTAAGAACATCACCGTATTCAAAAATGTGGTTCATCTCTTGTCCTCCTTGAGTTCACCGCACCGGCTCAGATATCGGCGCACCTCGCTGATATACACATCTCCGATATCACTGAGCATACTGTGCTTCTTTACTATATAGCCTATTTCCATGATCGTGTTGCGATTGTGCTCGTCCTCGCGGAATGGCACGGCGCGGAAGTCGCTGCCGTTCAGCTCCTCGCAGATTATTCCTGAGCAGAGAGTGTAACCGTTCAGACCTACCATCAGGTTCAGTTGAGTGGCGCGGTCGTTGCTGCGTATCATTCGAGGATAGTCGTTGTCTGTGAGTATCTCCTCCGCCAGAAATCCGGAAGCTCCGTCGCCCTGCTCAAACACCATGCACGGATAGTCCGCGAGCTGTTCAATCCCGATAGAGCTTTCACCGGCAAGCGGGTGATGCTTCCAGAGGTAGACATACGCACGGCAGTCTATGAGCGGCACGAATTCCAGCTCCTGCTCACGCAGAAGGCGCTCTATTATCCTGTGATTATAGTCGCATTGGTATATTATGCCTATCTCACTACGGAATCTCCCGACATCGTTCAGCACGTCCATTGTTCGGGTCTCACGAATGGCAAATTCGAAATTCAGCGTGCCAAAGCGCTTAACCATTTCAACGAACGCCTTAACCGCAAAGGAATAATGCTGGGTCGATACACCGAATTTGCGCTTCACATTGCCTGAACCTCCATATTTCTGCTGGAGTATATCGTACTGCTGGCACACCTGCCGCACATACATCAGGAAATCCGCACCCTCGGCAGTGACAGTGACTCCGCGGCTGCCCCTGACGAATATCTGTATGCCTGCTTCCTTTTCAAGCTCCCTGACCGCACTGGTGAGCGACGGCTGGGAAACGAACAGCCTTTCAGCAGCTTTGTTCATCGAACCTTCATCGGCGATAGCAAGGACATACTTCATCTGCTGTAAAGTCATCTGTCACCTCTCCGCAACAAGTAGTATATTTTAATTATATCACTATATCCTGCCGGTGTCAAGAGAATCTATACATATGAGTAAAAGCAATAGAAAAAGCATATAGCAAAAGTGCTGCCAGACAAGGCAGCACTCTTATTTTCATTTGCTCAGAAACGCACCCAGCTTCTTGTCCTCGGTGCGGATATGCGTTACCAGCAGACCGATGTGGCCGTTCAGCCTTGCGAGGTCTGCGATAGAGATTCCCGAATCGGATATCCCTGCGGTTATCTCCTTAAGCGTCTGCTTGTACTTTTCGTGGAAAGCCCGGTGTCCCTCATATCCCGGATAGCCGCTCTGCTTCTGGAGTTTTTCCTCGTCAGCAAAATGACGCTCCACATAGTCATTCAGGAACTTTACCGTTTCCGCCATCTGTCCGCGTCCCTTGCCGGAAGAGCAAGCCTCCATCAGCTTGTTTGCCGCTGCGAGAAGCTCGCGGTGCTCGCTGTCAATAAGCGCGTTGCCTGTTTCCAGATCCTTTGTGAATTCAAACTTAGCCATAACTGCCTCCATATTTGCATATGTAAATACGTCCGATTTTCGGACAATAAACATATAACCCGCACATAAATGTGCGGGTTATAATTGGCGGACAGGGAGGGATTCGAACCCTCGAACGGGTTTAATCGTTACACGATTTCCAATCGTGCGCCTTAGACCAGCTCAGCCACCTGTCCATCTCTAGGTTATTGGAGCTTTGTTTTTTGTCGTGCTCTCAACGACTTGTTTATTATAGCACATCTTTTTTATTTTGTCAAGCGTTTTCTCAAAAAAAATCGAAAAAAATCAAAAAAAATTTTAAGCCCCGCGTTATTTGGCTTAACACGGGGCTTTTAAACGATTCAGTGTTTTTTCTTTCTCGGGCGCTTCGAAGTTATCTGGCCTGCGGGAGCCTTTACAAGCTCATAGTACGCGGCAGAATATCTCGGCACGCTGAACTTCACGCAGCCGTCGGAGCCTGCAGTCATAGTCCCGGGATAATGCGGAGCACAGCCGCCGTACCTGTCCTCGGTAGAGTCGAGCAGAAGCTTTAGCCGCATTCCCGCGCCGATATTCAGCGAATAGTCCTCCTGGAGCCGGTCGGAGAAATTCATCACGCAAACGATGGTTTTCTCGCCAGGGCAGCAGCGGAGCATGGTATAGCACCGTTTCAGCGGACTGCTGCAATCCAGCCAGCGGAATCCTTCCGTGGTGTCGTCCCAGCGGGAGAGAGCCGGGTACTGCATATACATACCGCACAGCTTCTTCATGAAGTGCATGAACCCGTCGTGCATCGGATATTTCAGGATATCCCAGTCCTGCTCGCGCTTTTCGTCCCATTCGCGGAACTGCGCAAGCTCGCTGCCCATAAAGTTCAGCTTCTTGCCGGGGTGGGCGTACATATACATATAGAGCGCCCTTGCCTGAGGGAACTTGTCCTCATAGCCGCCGTACATCTTCTGAATAATGGTAGCCTTGCCGTGCACATTCTCGTCGTGCGACAGGGGGAGGATATATTTCTCACTGTAAAAATACATCATTGAGAACGTGAGCTTGTGGTAGTGGTCAACACGCTCGTCGGGAGGAGTCCTGAAGTAGTTCAGCGTGTCGTTCATCCAGCCCATGTCCCACTTGTAGTCGAAGCCAAGACCGCCTTCATCCACCGGCTTTGTGACCAGCGGGTAATCCGTGGAATCCTCCGCGCAGAGTATTGCCGATGGATTTATCCATTTAAGCCCACGGTTGAGCGATTTCAGGAACCTGACGCCGCAGACGTTCTCGCCGCGGCTGGGGTCGCCCATGTAGTAGATAACACGGCTTATTGCATCCATGCGCAGGCCGTCAAAGTGATATTCCGTCAACCAGTAGTTAGCCGCCGATTTCAAGAAGCTGCACACAGGACCCTTGGTAAAGTCAAAATTACAGCTTCCCCACTCGCTGAATGCAATATCCCTGAACTCCGATTCGTAGGTCGGTGTGCCGTCAAACTGGGCAAGTGCATAGCCGTCCACGGCAAAATGCACTGGAACATAGTCCATCAGCACTGCGATACCGGAGGTGTGACAGCAGTCCACCAGCTTCTTCAGCCCCTCCGCAGTGCCGTAACGCGAGGTCGGAGAATAGAACCCGGTCGCCTGATAGCCCCAGCTTTCATCGCAGGGATATTCATTGAGCGGCATAAGCCCGATGCAATTATAGCCGTGCTCCTTGCAGTACTTCACAAGGCGCGGAGCTATCTCCTCATACCTGTACCAGCCGTTTTCGTTATCAGGGTCGGTGTGCCAGCTCCCAAGGTGCACCTCGTAGATGTTCAGCGCGTCGCCGTGCCATGTGTGGCGGTTCTGCATCCAGTCAAGGTCATGAAACTGAAACTCCATGTCGCGGATAATGGACGCGAATTTCGGGCGGAGTTCCATTCCGAAGCCGACGGGGTCGCAGCGCTCCACGACATTGCCGCCGTGAAGCACCTTGTATTTGTACATCTGCCCCGGTTTTGCGCCGTCTATGTACAGTTCCCAGAACTTTCCGTCACCTGTGCGGTTCATGTACCAGTCATTCCAGCCGTTAAAATCCCCGATAACCGATATTCCCTCAGCATTGGGCGCGTATACGCGGAACCACGTTCCCTTTCCATCATAATGCGCTCCGAGCCATTTGTA
>CALBGD010000156.1 GCA_937893735.1 uncultured Clostridia bacterium
TCGCCCTCAATGCCGAGAGATTTCAGGAGCTCCTGACCCTCGGGAGATTCAAATCCCTCCTTGGCGCGGTGTATCCAGCAGCTTCCGAGACCGACCGCGTTTGCGGCAAGCATGAGGTTCTCCATTACAAGGCTTCCGTCGTACTTGTAGGTTCCTACGCTCTTATCTGCGAGCACCACGAGAACCACCGGAGCTCCGTAGAACGGGTCGATGGAAGCTCCCATTACTGCGGCGTTCATCTTTGAAAGCTTGTCGCGGGTCGCCTTGTCCGTGCCCTCTATGATGATGGGGGACTGGCGGTTCATTCCTGTGGGGGCGTAGGTTCCCGCCTCGACTACCTTGTCAATAAGCTCCTGCGGAGGCATTTCCGGTTTGTATGCCTTGACGCTCCTGCGGGTCATTATGTTATTCAGTGCTTCGTTCATGATGTGTTCTCCTTTCATGGATATTCCATATCCTGATGATAGCACATATTTTTCCGGGTGTCAATACAGAAAATGTGAAAGTATGCTGAAAATTATCCCAGCGCTTCAAGCAGGCTGAGCGCAAACCACTTGACCTCCGGACGGTCGGCTATCTCCCAGAGCCTTGACGTACAGCATACTGCGCCGTCCTTACGATAAAGCAGTCCAAGGCGCTTGCGGCGCTCCGGGTTGTCGATGACCCAGACCTCCGGCTCAATATTTGTTCCGTCGAGGTCGGCACAGCGGCTGTGAGAAACTATCTCATACCACTGCGGCGTTGTGTAGCTCTCGCATGGGAACTTTGCCAGCAGGTCGGACTTGTCGTCTATCAGCAGTCCCAGCGTTCCGGTGGGAACCGGCTTCTTCATGCTCTCTGAGATACTGCGGAACATTCCGTAGCACCAGAAATCCGTGCAGTACTCGCCGGGGAGCGAGCCCTCAGGCAGTTCAGGAATACAGAGCATTCCGCCCTGCTTTGCCTTTTCAATATCGCGTGTTACGCCGATTTGCTTACCTCCATAAGATATGCCGTCCTCCGTTATGCTTATCGCAAGGTCAGGGTACACATACAGCGTGTAATTGTTCTCTGCTTCGCCCTCGACTGAAATATGCAGCTCTGCCTTTATCGGCTCATCGCAGCCTATGCTGAACGATATGCTCCCCGCACGATATATTCTGCCATTTTGCTCGGATATCTCAGAAACTCCGGAATCAAGCACCTTTCCCTCAGCGGTGAGCTCCCAGCGTATCTCCTTTGCCGCAAAATCCGGTTCGGTGGAGGACACCAGCAGTCCGCACTGTATCTCATCGCCCGCCTTGTATACGAATCCGTCAAGCTCGGCGAGAACGACTGTTTCGCCGCAGAAATGCTGCCATTCCTCAGGAGTTATAAGCCCCTTGGATTTCAGGTGAGCGTTCAATATCCCGACCGTTGCGACTCCCTGCCCAGGAAAATCCTGAATATCAAGCAGCTGGAATCCGCTCATCATGGAGCTGCGCATTGCCGCTTCGATATCGCGGCGGTAGCAGTCCACCGCGAGCGCCCCGGAAGCATGGAAGAAGTCCTTCCAGCGATGTAGCATTCCGGCTTCCTCAAGACCCTTTCGGTAAGCGGCATACACTTCATGGCGCACCGGGCCGGTGTAATCCTTTATCTCGTCGAAATCCGGGAATATCGCGTACTGTCCGACCTCATGAGAGATAACAGGAACGTGGACAGAGATGTTGTCCCAGCTCTCCGCCTTGACCTTTCTCATTTCGGTGCCGTACTGTATCATTATCTCGCCGTTTTCGTCCGTCACCTGTGTGCCGCCAAGCGCCGCCGCTTCGTCTATCAGCGGGTCGTAATTATGTATGCTGTTCGGGTAATTCGTCTGGATATGTCCCTGCGGAGCGTCGCACATCGCATAGCTTCCGCGGATAAGGCGGTCGTGGCCAAGGCGCACTCCGCTGAAAAAGTCCTCGTTTTCAAGGACGCACGGCACAAACTGGAAGTTGTTGGAGCCGCCGGCATACAGCTTATCGGGGAATTCCGCCTTATAGCCGGAAATCAGCTCGTTCAGGCGCTCCTTGCTGCCCCACAGCTCGTTGCCCATGCTCATCATCACGAAGCTGGGATGATGTCCAAATTCGCGCAGGATACGCCAGCCCTCTTCCCGCAGGAATTCGTGCTCCTCGCCGAAAATATCCGGGACAGTTCCCCAGAACGGAAGCTCCGGCTGCATATAGATTCCCATGATATCAGCCGCCTCAAATGCCGCGTCAGGAGGGCAGCAGGTGTGGAAGCGGTAGTGATTTATGCCGTACATCTCAGCCGTTTCGAACACCTTCAGCCATGACTCAACATCGGTAGGCATATATCCGGTCTGCGGGAACACCATTCCGTCATGCTTTCCGCGCAGAAATGTCTGCTGACCGTTTATCAGCAGTGTGCGGTCATCGTGGGACATTCTGCGGAGTCCGGTGGTGAACGTCCAGCGGTCGCCGGAAATCTCTATCTCCAGCTTAAGCGGCGCGGGTGTGCGGTCGCTCCACAGCGGAGCACCGGGAACTGAAATGTCGCACTCTATCGGCATTTCATTGGTGAATTCTGCCTCTACTGAGCCGTACTCATGCTCTTCATCGAAAATTCTGAGGTGTGCAGTACCGCAGAGTTCGCCGTCTGCCTCTGCCTTTACATGGAACGAGTGATTCTCAGGGTCTGGGATTATACGGACGTTATCAACGCAGGCGCGGTAAGTCTGGAGCTCGATACGTCCGAGGATCCCGTTCCAGTTGGTCTGCGTGTCACGGGAGGTAAGGTGCCCGCCGCCGGTGGGATAATCAGTATTGTCCACGCATATCACAAGCTCGTGTGTTCCCGCAGATATTCCGTTGAGGGAGTATCGGTGCGGCGCGCACAGCGAGCAGTAACTTCCTATCAGATTTCCGTCGAGATAAACGCGGGTTTTGCGTGTTCGCTCCATAAACAGCGTGATATTCTGCCCCGCCATTTCTGCGGAAATATCTATGCTCCTGCGGAACCAAGCAAATCCCTCGAATTTGTGAAGTTCCGTCAGGCAGCCGTATTCAACTTCCGTATTGAGTTTGCCAAGTCCGGCGTTCGATGTGGAATCCGGCAGGTTTATTCTATCGGGGTAGCTTTCAGGCAGGAGATCGTTTTTTCCTTCGTCAAGGAATACTTCCCACTGTCCGCTCAGGTCAGTAATATTCATGTTATACCTCCATAATAAATGGTTTCTTCAGAAACATTATACAGGAAAACAGAGAAGAAATCAACAGGTTTTGCAAAAAAACAGGAGAGCCGAAGCCCTCCTGTGATATGAAA
>CALBGD010000157.1 GCA_937893735.1 uncultured Clostridia bacterium
CGTTACAGAGGCAGTGCTCCGCCGTATCTCCGACAACAAGCGCGGCGACGGCATCGTATACCAGAGCATACGCGGCTTGGAGGGCGTAAAGGAGGTCAACATACCGTTCGGTGAAAAGACGCTCCATATCGGCGTAGTGAGCGGTCTCGGAAATGCAGAGAAGCTCATTCAGCGCATAAAGGAGGGCGAGCACTTTGATTTCATCGAGGTGATGGCTTGCCCCGGAGGCTGCATAAACGGCGCAGGTCAGCCGTTCGTTCACAGCGCCGAGAAAAAGGCGCGCTCCCGCGGGCTTTACAACGCTGACAGAATGTGCAGCATAAAGAGCAGCGAGGAGAATCCGCTGATAGAAACGCTCTACAACGGATTGTTAAAGGGCAGGGAGCACGAACTGCTCCACGTTGAGTACAAGAAGTAAATATGAGGGCGGGGATTTTCCCCGCTCTTTTTTGTGCGTCCGCTATTGCAAAATCCACAAAAAAGTGATATAATAACTATGAATTTGTTATGAAGGAGATGGGCGCAGATGGATATACGCGTTGGCGACGTGCTGGTAATGAAGAAGCCGCACCCCGGCTGCGGAAGCGACAAAATGCTGGTGCAGCGCTGCGGAGCGGATTTCCGGCTGTGCTGCAAGGGCTGCGGGCACGTCTTTATGATACCGCGCTCAAAGTGCGAGAAGAAGATTCGCACGGTTATCCGCGAAACAGAAGCCTCCGAGCGATAGCGGCGCGTGGTTCCTTTCAGAATCATGCACAGGAGGTTATAATATGAACGAAAAGCTTGCAATGGCAGAGGCGCGCTACGATGAGATAGGCGTGAAGCTCTCCGACCCTGCCGTTATTGCAGACAACAAGCTCTACCGCGAGCTTATGAGGGAGCACAAGAGCCTGACCCCGCTGATGGAGGTCTGGCAGCAGTACAAAAAGGCTCAGCGCAGCTTTGAGGACGCGGTCTCCGCACTGGACGAAGCGGGCGCTGACGCAGAGCTCCGGGAGCTGGCGCAGAGCGAATACGACGAGAACAAGGCGCTGATGGAAAAACTGTCCGAGGAGCTGAAGCTCCTGCTCCTGCCCAAAGACCCGGACGACGACTGGAGCTGTATAATCGAGATAAGAGCCGGAGCCGGCGGCGAGGAAGCCGCGCTGTTCGCAAACTCCCTGCTCCGTATGTACACGATGTACGCCGCGCGTCAGGGCTGGAAAACCGAGCAGATAAGCTCCAACCCGACCGAGCTCGGCGGCTACCGCGAGGTGAGTTTCCTTGTCGAGGGCGAGGGAGTTTTCGCGAAGCTGAAATACGAAAGCGGAGTACACCGGGTGCAGAGGGTCCCGGAAACGGAATCGCAGGGGCGCATACAGACCTCGACTGTGACGGTCGCGGTGCTCCCGGAGGCGGAGGAGGTCGATGTTGACATAAACCCCGCAGACCTCACGATAGAAACGTTCCGCTCCAGCGGCGCGGGAGGTCAGCATATCAACAAGACGGAATCCGCGATAAGAATTATCCACAACCCCACCGGCACGGTGGTTGAATGTCAGGAGGAGCGCTCCCAGTTCAAGAACAAGGAGAAAGCGCTCAAGAAGCTGTACAGCAAGCTCTATGAAGCCAAGCTGGAAGCCCGGGACAGCGCCATCGCCGAGGAGCGCCGCATTCAGGTGGGCACCGGCGACCGCTCCGAGCGGATACGGACGTACAACTTCCCGCAGTCGAGGGTCACAGACCACCGGATAAACCTCACGCTGTACAAGCTGGACGAGATGATGAACGGCGGCTGTGACGAGGTTTTCGAGGCGCTACGTCTAGCAGACCAGACGGCGAAGCTCCTGAAACAGGAATAGAAAGGAAATGACCCCAGTGAATACAGAAGTCCTGCCGTTTTCCCCGGAAAGCGCGGAGAAAGCGGCTGAAATAATGGCGGCGGGCGGAGTAGTCGGCATACCCACCGAAACGGTGTACGGTCTCGCCGCAGACGCCCGGAATGAATCAGCGGTGCACAGCATTTTCGAGGCTAAGGGACGTCCGCAGGATAACCCGCTCATCGTGCATATCAGCGCGATAGAACAGCTAAGACCGCTTGTCCGGGAGATACCGGAGCTGGCGCTCAGGATAGCGGAGAGGTTCTGGCCGGGTCCGCTGACCATGATATTCCCGAAGTCGGACGTTATCCCGCAGGCGACCAGCGGCGGTCTCGACACCGTTGCAGTCAGAATGCCGAGAAGTCCCGCCGCAAGGGCGATAATAGACGCGTGCGGCTTCCCGCTGGCGGCTCCGTCCGCGAACCTGTCAGGGAGCCCCAGCCCGACCACCGCGCAGCACGTCCTGCGTGATATGGACGGCAGGATTCCGCTGATAATAGACGGCGGCGAGTGCGACTGCGGCGTTGAAAGCACCGTGCTGTGCTTCCCGGCGGCTGACCGGGTGAGGATTCTCCGCCCCGGCGGAGTTACCGCGGAAATGCTCTCGGAGCTGTGCGCGGTGGATATCGACCCGGCTGTGACCTCCGAGCCGCCCAGGGGCGCAAAGGTGCTGTCCCCGGGAATGAAGTACAAGCACTACTCCCCGAAAGCGGAGGTGTTCATCGTCAACGCCCATGGAAAGCGGTTCGAGGATTGGTGCCTCGCCCATGCTAAGGGCAGGACGCTGGCGCTTTCCGCCGACCCGGTGGAGCACGGAATGTTCCGCTGCTTCGGAAAGGACGAACAGGAGCAGGCGCACAGGCTGTTTGCGCTTCTGCGGGAAGCGGACGACGAAG
>CALBGD010000158.1 GCA_937893735.1 uncultured Clostridia bacterium
CCGCCATTGAGAGCAGGACCCCCGGAATGCTGGTAAGCACCGCCATTCTGCCCCAGAATACCTGAGCAAAATCCCATGCCTGTTCGCTTCTTTTTGAGAGCTTTGTTCTGTATCCTACGTTCTCACCGTACCTCGGCGGGAACCTCCAGATCATAAGCCCGGCTAACAGAAATATCAGCGGAGTAGGGATATAGCTCAGCAGGTACACGATGTTGTCGCTCATTCGTCGTCCTCCTTGTCGGATTTGCCGTGCTTCCTGCGGTATTTCACACATTCCGTCAGCAGGTATTCTATCTGCCCGTTGACCGAGCGGAAGTCGTCCTCAGCCCATTTCATCAGCTCGTTGTAGAGTGACGCCGACAGCCTCAGCGGTATCTGCTTTTTTTCCTTCTTGTCGCCTTCTGCCATTCGGCTGACCTCCTCTGCATTTTACTGGGTTTTCAGGAACCTGAAACACAGGAACCGCGCGGTCTCTTCGAAAATGCCCGCCGCAAGAGCGCCGTAAACGCAATAGAGGACAAGATTTCCGCTTACCAGAGGCAGCATTACCTGATGGAGCAGGGGCTCCAGTATCATCGCAAATACGAGAAACATACCCGCGCCCGCGAAGGTAGCAGCAAGCGTACCCTTTTTGAAGCCAAACCTCCATATCAGCGCTGCGCCCACAGGAATGGCCAGGCCTATAACGATAAGCAAAGTGTATGAAATCAGCGCTTCACCTGAAAAAACAATATCGGTCATTGTTCACCTCAATAAATGGAGCCGCTGTTGACTACCGGCTGGGCGTCCTTGTTTCCGCAGAGTACCACCAGCAGATTGCTTACCATCTGAGCCTTGCGTTCCTCGTCCAGCTCGCAGACGTTGCTTTCGCTGAGCTTGTTGAGAGCCATCTCGACCATGCCAACCGCGCCGTCAACTATCTTCTGGCGTGCTTCGATTATTGCGGTCGCCTGCTGGCGCTGGAGCATTGCCGCAGCGATCTCCGGTGCGTATGCAAGGTGCGTTATGCGAGCCTCGATTATCTCCAGACCGGCGTTGTCAACGCGCTCCTGAAGCGTAGCCTTGAGCTGCTCGCAGACCTCCTGAGAGGAACCGCGCAGGGACTTCTCGTCTGAATCCGTGGAGTCATAGGGGTAACAGCGTACTACATCGCGCAGCGTGGAATCCGCCTGAATGGACATGAATTCCTCATAGTCGTCAACGTTGAAAACGGCTTTTGCTGTATTCACAACGCGCCAGATGACCACGATTCCGACTTCGATGGGGTTGCCCATCTGGTCGTTTATCTTCTGCTTGCGGTTGTCGTGGGACATAGCCTTGAGTGATATCTTGGTCCGCGGAACTCCGGGCTTTGCAGGATTTACGCCGCCGGAATGAGGAACCACCGGGACGCTGAACACATTCACGAAATAGAAGCCCTCATGTTTCAGTGTGCCGATGTACTTGCCGAAAAGCGTGAGCACAAGCGCTTCGTTCGGCTTTATGATGCGCAGACCGATGAAAGGAAACCAGCCGATGGAAAGCCATACGATACACACGATCAGCCCGACGTCATATCCCGAAAACTCCCCGTCTGTGATGTTTACGGCGCAGAATATGAGCAGTGCAAGCGCCGTCAGATACAGCAGAATAGTAATGAACAGCACCGCCCAGCCGCTGGGGGCTTTAAGCTCCTTTTCCTCGTAGTTCATGTTGTTATGTTGTTTCATTGAAGTGACCTCCCATGTACCATAATTTCTATGTGATATCAAAATGATATCTTAATGAGATTATAGCACATTGGGAATATTTTGTCAATACTTAAAATAAAAAAGCGCCGGAATTTCCCGGCGCTTAGTTTTATGTAGTGCTTTTCTTTTTCCTGATACTGTCCGCAATTTTGTCGGTGACGATAAACGCGGCGATACCAAGTCCTATTCCAATGAGCGTTCCAACGAGCACATCAGACGGGAAGTGAACGAACAGGTACAGCCGCGAAAAAGCAATAAGCGCCGCAAGAACGAGCGCCACAGTTCCCAGCTTCTTGTTATAGTGGAAGATAACCACCGCCGCCGCAAATGACACCATCGAATGACCCGAGGGGAACGAAAAATCCTTTGGAACTGCTATCAGCATGGGGAAATCCGTTTCTATCCAGCAGGGGCGGGAGCGCGCGACAAGGTGCTTCAGCGCGAGATTTCCGACCAGCAGACAGCCGACAATACCTCCTGCGATGGCTATGCTCCCGCGGCGGTATTTCTTGAAGAACAGCATTATCACCGCAGCGAGGAGCCACAGGATCCCGCCTTCGGCAAGGAATGTTATTTTCGGCATTATGAAATCCATAAATCCACACGACATATTGTCGTGAATAAAATGGAGGATATTAAAATCCAGTTGAGTCAGCCAGTCCATAGGTTCTCCTTAATGTTGTCAGAAAATATGTGAGCCGCCCATTGCTGGGCGGCCGCATTGCAAGTCAGACCCTGACATTCAGAACCGTGCCCTTTCCGTCCGGAGAAGGCATATTGCTCAGCATATCAGTGATCGTTTCCATGCTCTGCTGGGTGGATTCCATGGTTTTCTTCATCATTCCGATGGAGATACCGTTCTGGAGGTTTGCCATAGCCATATTCATGGATAAAGCAGCGATCTCAGATTCCATGTAACGACCCTCCTTTCGCAGACATTGTGCCTGCACATACAATATACCACATATTCTGCTTTTTGTCAAGTACAGGGCGTTTTTTCTTCCAGCCTCTTCATGCTGACCGTAGAGTGAACAATGATGAACACCGCCATTGCAAACACGGCGAGGCAGACCGCCGCTCCAACGGTAAGGTTCATTATCAGCCGGAAATTGCTGTCCTCCCTGCCGATAAGCGATGTCAGCGCATTCTGGAGCGTGAACAGCGACATCAGCGCACCAGCGAGGTTCAGCGCCTTTGACACCGACAGAATAGGGCTGTTGAGCCGCTTTGATCGGACTACGTTCATTATCGAAAGCGTGAGGATATAGATGGTGTACGCCGCGGTTATGTAGATTACCGAGCCCGGGTAGGCGACCGTGTGCTCCTCGCGGATAAGCTGGACAGCCATCAGCGTCATACCGAGGTTCACTGCAAGCATGAGGCACCCGCACTGCCGGCACCCGTGGAGCTCGCTGAGCTGACGCTCATTTTTGTCCTCCAGCCGTTCAGCCCTGCGGTAGTTCCGCACGAGGAACAGCCTCGTCAGCCCGAAAAACAGGTAGTAGAACGCCACCGCCGCGAACCATGCGGAAAGGTAGAACAGCGCCGCGATCCCTTTGAATACCGCGAACAGGGTGCTAACAAGCAGACCCTGATACAGAGAGATCTCTCCCCGGAACCGGAAATCGCTGATGAACAGCTTGGCTATCGGTTCGCTTTCTATCCAGCGGTATATTTTGCTCCCATGGACGCGCCGCATGAATTCCTGAGATATCCCGCCCAGCCCGACTATCAGCGCCGCGAGGGAATACACGGAAGCAATGTATATCAGCAGTTCGAGAACGGGGTGGCTTCCCTGATGGTTCAGCGCGGTAATGCAGAGCACGGTCGTTGCAACAGA
>CALBGD010000159.1 GCA_937893735.1 uncultured Clostridia bacterium
CGGAAGAATACGGTCTGCCGCCTTGTAGTGCGCCATGGTCTCTATCTCGCCGAAGTCCGCGCCGAGAGCCGCCTTTATCAGGTGCTCGCCGTAGCCGGTGGTGCATGCCTTGGCTATGTACGCTCCCTCGGGGAGCTTGCTGTAAATGTCTTTCAGTATGCCGATGACGGATTTCAGCGGGTCGCCGCCGTTGCCGTTGTAGTGGGAATAGAGTATCTCCGCGTCCTTGTTGAGCAGCACAGCCTTTGTGGTCGTGGAGCCTGCGTCAACTCCGAGATAGCACGGTCCCTTGTGGGAAGCCAGGTCGGCGGTGGGAATGACCGCCTTTGCATGGCGTTCTGTGAAAGCCTTAAGCTCCTGCTCGTCCTTGAACAGCGGCGCAAGGCGCGCGACCTCGCGCATCTGGGCGGTCTCAAGGCTTCCGGCTCTCTTTACCAGCGCGTCGAGGTCTGCCTCGGCGGTTTCGTCGGAGAATGCGCAGCCCATCGCAACGAACAGGTTCGCGTTCTCCGGGAAGATTATCTGGTCGTCCTTGAGGTTCAGCGTTTCGATGAAGCGTGCTCTCAGCTCCGACAGGTAGTGCAGAGGACCGCCGAGGAAAGCAACGTTTCCGCGGATAGGCTTTCCGCAGGCAAGCCCGCTTATGGTCTGGTTCACCACCGACTGGAAAACGGAAGCGGCAACGTCAGAGCGCTTCGCGCCGTCGTTCAGCAGCGGCTGTATGTCGCTCTTCGCGAATACTCCGCAGCGGGAGGCTATCGGGTAGATGGTGGTGTGCTTTTTGGCAAGCTCGTTGAGTCCGCCGATATCGGTGTTCAGAAGAGCCGCCATCTGGTCGATGAACGCGCCGGTACCGCCAGCGCAGGAGCCGTTCATTCTCTGCTCCAGTCCGCCGGTGAGGTATGTTATCTTCGCGTCCTCGCCGCCGAGCTCAATAGCGACGTCCGTGCGGGGGATAAGCTTCTTGATGGCGTTGGTGCCCGCCGCGACCTCCTGCACGAACGGTATCCCGAGCCACTTGGACACGGAAATTCCGCCGGAGCCGGTAACGGCTATCATTACGCGCTCGCCCCTGAAATTCCCGCCGACTTCCTCTATAATATCGTATACAGTCTTGCGGATATCAGAAAAATGCCGCCTGTACTGGCTGTACAGCAGCTCGTCGTTCTCCCCCAGAACCGCAGCCTTAACTGTGGTTGAGCCTATATCCAGTCCTACACGCTTCAAAAAAAATCAAATCCTTTCAGTGAATACCAAAACATATCGTAGATCCGTTTTACAATATATAAGATAATTATAACACAAACTATCCAGTTTTTCAAGTGAAAAAGCAGAAATTACCGTCCGCTTTTGTGAAGATTGTCTGAAAAAACAATTAGTTATAAATAAGTATGAGATTTTTCCCTATTGACAAATTACGACTGATTATGTACAATTAAACTACAATACTTTTTGGAAAGAGATGTTTTTTATGACTATAAGACCCGCTGAAAAGCGCGATGTTCCGGCTCTGCTGGAAATATACAACTATGAGGTGGAGCACGGCGTTGCCACCCTCGACCTTCACCCGCGCACCCTGCCGGAATGGGAGGAATGGTTCAGCGAGCACCAGACCGCTTCGCATTTCATTCTGACCGCAGAGGTCGACGGAAAGCCCGCAGGCTACGCTTCCCTGTCGGAATACCGCCAGAAGGAGGCTTACAGCTCCACGGCGGAGCTTTCGGTGTACATCTCGCCCGACTATCGCCGCCGTGGAATAGCTTCCGCGCTGATGGGAGCCGTGCTGGAGCGCGCCCGTAAGCTCCCGGAGCTACACAGCGTGGTATCCGTGATAACCGCCGGAAACGAGGCAAGCGAGAAGCTCCATGCGAAATTCGGGTTCAGGTTCTGCGGAACGATGCACGAGGTGGGCTTCAAACACGGAAAATATCAGGATATCGACAACTTCGAGCTGTTTCTTGACAAGGAGAATGCCTGATGTTCAGCCAGATAAACGGAGCGGGGCTTTTCGGTCTGAATGCGTTCATGGTGACGGTCCAGGCGAGCAGCTCCCCGGGACAGCCCAGCTTCGACATCGTGGGAATGCCCGACATCGCGGTTCAGGAAAGCAAGGCGCGTATCCGTGCGGTGCTGGGTCAGCTTGAAATGAAGCTGCTAAACGGCAGGATAACGATAAATCTCGCTCCGGCGAGCGTGAAGAAGATAGGCTCCATGTTCGACCTGCCGATGATAGTTTCGCTGATGAAGCTGGGCGGGATCATCTCCGCCGACCTGAAAGACAGCGTTTTCATCGGGGAGCTTTCCCTTGACGGAGGTCTCGCGCCGGTCAACGGTGCGCTCTCGATGGTGCTCACCGCGGCGAAAAGCGGAATGAAGCGCGTGTTCCTGCCGAAAGCCAATGCCAAGGAGGCTTCCGTTGCGGACGGCATCGAGGTCTACGGCGCCGAGCACGTCACTCAGATAATCGAATTCCTGAAGCACGGCACAGGGCTTTCTCCGGAGGAAAAATACATTCCGAAGCGCCGCGCCGCCGGCCATCTCCCGGATTTCTCGGACGTAATGGGGCAGTCGCAGGCAAAGACGGCTATCGAGGTAGCGGCGGCGGGCTCGCACAATCTGCTCATGCTGGGACCTCCCGGCTCGGGTAAATCCATGCTGGCAAAGCGAATTCCCTCCATACTGCCGGAGATAACATTTGCTGAGAGCATTGAGACCACCCAGATATACTCAGTTGCCGGGGAAATAAACCCCGCCGAGCCGCTCATAACCGAGCGCCCGTTCCGCGCGGTGAGCCACACCGCCTCCGCTGTGGGACTGGTCGGCGG
>CALBGD010000160.1 GCA_937893735.1 uncultured Clostridia bacterium
CCGCTTTTGCAAACAGCGTGGAGTGGTCGTGCAGAATTCCGTCCTGAATGGAGCCTACCACCGCCATCGCTCCGATACACACGGTAAGCGAAGCGTTCACGAAGCCGCCGACAAAGCCTCCGTCGCCCTCGCTGTGGGAGACCTTTTTCAGCCACGCGCCGAAGCGCTCCATAGCCGCCTCGATGTTGATTATCTCGCCGATGAGCGCCCCGAGTACGAGGCTTGCAATCAGCATCATTGTGCCGCCGCTGGCGAGGGTCCCGTCTGCGGCGGCGGTGAGCATTTTCTCCATTGCCCCGGCTATCCCGAGGAATATGACGCACACTCCGCACGCCATCATCAGGGAATCCTGTATGCGGGGCTTCATCAGCTTTCCGCACAGCAGACCGAACAGACCGCCTGCGACTATCGCGGCGGCGTTTACTATTGTGCCTAATTCCGGCATTGTATCGCTTCCTTTTGTTTTCTATCTATTTATGTATGTTTACCCGTAGGGGAGGGGCTTGCCCCTCCCGGAAAATACGTCCTGCAAAATTAAGGGCGGGAGGGGCAAGCCCCTCCCCTACACGCCGTTACGAAAGACGCGTTTTGAAGTCCTCATATCCGAATTTCTTTACCAGCTCCACCTCTCCGGTTTCTTTCAGAAGATAGATGGAGGGCAGGGGCATTCCGTTGAACGTGTTGTTCTTGCACATGGAATATATTGCCATGTCGCCGAAAACCAGCCTGTCGCCCTCGCGGAGCGGTTCATCAAAGGAATAGTCCCCGATGACGTCCCCGGCAAGGCAGGTGTTTCCGCCCAGGCGGTAGGTGTGCGGCTTCTCGCCGGGCTTGCCTGCGCCGGTTATCTCCGGGCGGTAGGGCATTTCCAGCACGTCCGGCATATGGCAGGCGGCGGAGGCGTCCGTTATCGCGATGTCACAGCCGTTCCTGAACGTATCGAGAACCGTGGTGACCAGCCAGCCCGCGTTGAGCGCGACAGCCTCGCCCGGCTCGAGATACACCTCAAGGCCGTAGGTCTCCCAGATTCGCTTCACACAGGAGATGAGCTTCTGAACGTCGTAGCCCGGGCGGGTTATGTGGTGTCCGCCGCCGAAATTCAGCCACTTTATCCTGTCGAACATGAAGCCGAATTTCTCCTCAACGTGCGGCAGAGTGCGCTCCAGGACGTCCGCGCCCTGTTCGCACATGGTGTGGAAATGCAGTCCGTCAATGCCGTCCCAGAGAGCCGGGTCTTTCCGGAACTCCGCGAGGGTGCTGCCGAGCCGCGACCCGGTGAAGCACGGGTTGTAAATGTCCGTTTCTATCTCGCTGTACTCGGGATTCACGCGTATTCCCGCCTGTATGCAGCGGTCGTTCGCCCGCACTCTGTCCCGGAATTTCGCCCACTGCCGCGGAGAATTGAACACCATGTGGTCGCAAATCCGCAGGAGCTCGTCAAAATCCTGCTCCGGGTATGCCGGGGAGAAAACGTGGTTCTCGCGCCCGAACGGCTTCGCCATCTCCTCGCAGCCAAGCTTCGCTTCGTAAATTCCGCTCGCGGTAACGCCGTCAAGGTACTGCGCTATCAGCGGGTAGACCGCGAACGCAGAGAAAGCTTTCTGCGCAAGGAGTATCTTACACCCGCCTTCCTCCCGGACGTATTTCAGCAGCTCGAGATTCTTTTTCAGTGCGCCCTCGTCAATGACGTAGCAGGGTGTTTCTACATTGTATTTCCAGTCCATGGTGTTCCTTTCTTGTGTGCGTTGAAAAATTATCTGGTCGATAAACGGGAATTTATCGGCACAAACAGTCTACCGCTTCATCCGCGGTTGCAACAAAAAACACGTCATGCCCCTTGTTGCTCTCGTAGATGAAGTCATGCAGGGGCTTGCTGGTGTAATGAGAAAAATCTCCATAAATAGCAACCCGCCCGCCACAGTTTATATATTTTTGGAGAATGTCGCCCGCGAGACCGGAACTGAGGATGAAAAATTCCTCTTTTACCAACTTCTTGTCGATTACGATATTTTTCGTTCCAAGATCATACTTTGCTGTCATCAGTAGGTCGAGCGCAGACTGTGCGTCTGTAATCACAATCGCATCACTGCGAACAATTGCGCAGACTGTGCCGTTCTTCTCGATTTTCTCTATATTCATTGATTTCTTCCTCCTTCAAATTCCGATTTATCGAGTGTTTCCAGCATTTCTACACGCACTCCGAAAACAAATCGCAGGCAGGCAAACGCCCGCCTGCGCGCGATGATCGTTTATCAGTCAACCAGTACCGGGTCGAAGTCCTCCTCCCACGGAAGTCCCCACTTGTTGAGGTTCTCCATGAAAGGATCGGGATCCATCTCCTCAACGTTGTAGACGCCGGGCTTCTTCCACTTACCGGTGAGCACCATAGCCGCGCCTATCATCGCCGGAACTCCGGTGGTGTAGCTGATAGCCTGCGAGCCGACCTCCTTGTAGCACTCCTGATGGTCGCAGATGTTGTAGAGGTAGTAGTGCTTCTCCTTGCCGTCCTTCTTGCCTATGAAGATACAGCCGATGTTCGTCTTGCCGACAGTTCTCGGGCCGAGGGAAGCCGGGTCGGGCAGTACCGCTTTCAGGAACTGGAGCGGAACTATCTCCTTACCCTCGTACATGATGGGCTTGATGGAGGTCATTCCAACGTCCTCGAGGCACTTGAGGTGCGTGAGGTAGCTCTGACCAAAGGTCATGAAGAAGCGTATGCGCTTTATTCCCTTGATGTTCAGCGCGAGGGACTCCAGCTCCTCGTGATGGAGCAGGTACATATCTTTTTCGCCTACGCCCTTGAAGTTGTAGACGCGCTTTATCTCCATGGGCTTGGTCTCTACCCACTTGCCATCCTCGATGTAGCTTCCGTTTGCGGAGACCTCGCGGATATTTATCTCCGGGTTGAAGTTCGTTGCGAAGGGATAGCCGTGGTCGCCGCCGTTGCAGTCCAGAATGTCGATGTAGTTTATCTC
>CALBGD010000161.1 GCA_937893735.1 uncultured Clostridia bacterium
TGGCAGGACTGGCGCGCTCACTCCGGTGGCGGTGTTCGACCCGGTCCAGCTTGCGGGAACCACCGTTTCAAGAGCCGTGCTGCACAATCAGGACATGATAACCGACAAGGATATCCGCGTTGGCGACCGGATAGTCGTCCGTAAGGCGGGGGACATTATCCCGGAGGTAGTCCGCAGCGTTTCCCACCGGGAGGGCTCCGAGCCGTACCATATCCCGAACGTCTGCCCGATATGCGGCGCGGAGGCGCTCCGGGACGAGGACGAAGCTGTCATACGCTGCCAGAATCTCGACTGCCCGGCGCAGCTCGCACGCTCCGTGGAGCACTTCGCAAGCCGCGGCGCAATGAACATCGAGGGTCTCGGCGAGGCGATAGTGCAGCAGCTTCTCGACAACAAATTCATCAGCAACGTTGGCGACCTCTACACGCTGGACGTCCAGACGGTGATGCAGATAACCGGCGGCATGAAGTCCGCAGAGAACCTGATAGCCTCCATCGAGAAATCCAAGCAGAGCAGCCTTGACAGGCTTGTTTTCGCGCTGGGGATACGCGGAATAGGGCAGAAAGCGGCGAAGCTCCTCTGCGAGAAATTCGGCAGCATGGACGCGATAATGCAGGCGCTCCCGCTGGAGCTGTGCGCGATAGACGGCTTCGGCGAGATAATGGCGGATTCGGTCTACAACGCAATGCAGGAGCCGCACAGGATAAAGCTGATAGAGCGGCTGCGCTCCTACGGCGTGAACATGACCTACGAGAGCGGGAAGATATCGGACGACCTCGCAGGAAAGACGTTCGTGCTGACCGGAACGCTCCCGACCCTGACCCGCGACCAGGCGAAGAAGCTGATAGAGGAGCGCGGCGGGAAGTGCTCCGGCTCGGTCAGCAAAAAGACGACCTACGTCCTCGCCGGCGAGGAAGCGGGAAGCAAGCTCACCAAGGCTCAGGAGCTCGGAATAACCGTTATTTCCGAGGCAGAGTTCCTTGACATGATAGGCGAATAAAGCAAAGGCGGAGCATTGCACTCCGCCTTTTTCTGTTTGATTTACCTGAACACGCTGCACTTCTGCGATGTGGCTTTCAGTCCGTTTTCGCCGTTGACGATGGTGTTTCCCCAGTCGGAGAGCACCGAGCCGTCCCACTCGTCCGCGAGGTCGAGGTACTCAACGCCGCCACCGTTGCCTTTCCAGCTCCACGCGAGCCAGCCTATGCCGTTTTCGGCGCAGTACTGCATGATGTATTCCTCGTCAACGTCGCCGTCCGTGTGGTTCCAGCCGAACTCACCGACGATAACGCACAGCCCCTTGTCGGTGGCGCGTTTGAGGTTCCCGGCGATGGTCGCCTTGTTCTTTCCGGCGGTGCCGTACATATGAATGGAGAACATCGTGTTGCCGTCCGGGTCAGCGGCGAGGACCTGCTCCCCGAAGTCGGAAACGCTCCTGCCGTACTGCCCCCAGCCTGCGGCGTCCACCATGATGGTGTTCCTTATCCCGGCTTTCCTCAGCTCCGGAATGACTGCGGCGTATCCGTCGCACCAGCCCTGACCGTCCCATGTTCCGACCCACTCGTTGGCGATGTTCAGGATAACGTAGCTTTCCTTTCCGATGAGCGCGTCCTTGACGGAAATCCAGTAGTCTGCGGCGGTTTCAAGCAGGGATTTTTCGTCCTTGCCGGTGATGTCGTGCACCTCCAGAATGGATATCATGCCGAGGTCGCGGCACTTGTCGGTTATCCTGTTCAGACTCTCCACGCTGTCCTTTGTGTACTGCTGACCGCTGCCGCATACTATCCGGACGGTGTTCGCGCCGGTCGCCGCGATGGCTTCAAGCGCGGTGTCGTCCTGCGAGGTGAACCATGAGTGCGGGTGGTTTATCCCGCGCATGATGAATTCGTTCCCGTTCGAGTCGATGAGCTGCGTCCCCCTGACGGAGAAGCCCTCCTGCCGTACCTCGTCCGGGGTGTTTTCCTCGGTGCAGCCGGAGGTCAGGGCCTCAACGCTGCTTATGATGCTCTCGACATCGGTGGAGCTGATGTTCCCGCATTTCGCGCAGCCGGAGCTGAGCGCCACTGTTATCGCAAGTATTCCTGCTAAGATAGAGTTCATGTGTTTCCTTTCCATTACGGTTCCTTTCGTGAGTTGATATATTAATTGTACCACGCCGGAAGCCGGATTTCAAGGCGTTTTCTCCGATAATGGGCGGCTTTTTATGAAAACTGCATTTTTCTGACAGAATACGCTCCGGGCGCTGTGAAAATCCTTTCCTGCTATTGACATTAATGCGGTACGATGTTATAATATTATTAACTATATAGATAAGAAAGCGCAGGGCGAACGGAACGGGGAAGCCTGCGCACAAGAGGGAAAATATACATGAAAAATAACAGCGTAGGGGCGCTTATTGCCCTTATTCTTGCCGCATTCCTGAACGGGTGCGGATTCTCCGGGGAGCGCCCAGACAGCAGTATTCCGGAGATAGGCAGCTCTGACGGGATAGATTACTCCGGAACATCGGGCGGAATCCGGGTTGACGATACCGATTCTGCGTCGGAGAGCACGACTGCCTCCCGGACAGGCACGACCAAGGCGCCGGAGCAGACGACCTCCGGCACAACGAAGCAGACCACCTCTGCCGCCACCAAAAAGCCGGAAACCACCAGCTCCACGTCCAAGCCTGCGGACACGACCCAGACCACATCGAAGCCAGCAAAGACGACCTCCAGAACCACGCAGACCGCAAAGCCCGAGGAAAAGCCGGATACAAGCTCCGGCGCAAGGGACTACAAGGCGCTGAATTACTCCGAGGTAAAGGGCGTATGGATTAGCTACATCGAGCTTGCGGACGTGCTTCAGGGGCAGACCGCCGAGGGCTTCCGCAAGGGAATCGGCAGGATATTCGACAACTGCGTTTCTCTTGGGATAAACACGGCGTATGTCCATGTGCGCTCCCACGGCGACGCGTATTACCGCTCGGAGCTGTTCCCGTGGACGAAGTATGCGGCAGGCTCCATCGGTAAGGACCCGGGCTATGACCCTCTGGAAATAATGATAGAGG